>DTSG01000383.1:0-4645 GCA_012965455.1 Planctomycetaceae bacterium
CAGCGCCGCGGATAATCTCACTATCGTGCTCGACCACCAATAAAGTGTTGCCCAAGTCACGCAGCTTATTCAATGCTTGCAACAATCGTGAATTATCCCGCGGGTGCAACCCAATCGTCGGCTCATCTAACACGTACAGCACACCACACAAGCCGCTACCGAGTTGAGATGCTAGGCGAATTCGTTGCGCCTCGCCGTTGGAAAGCGACGCCGCGGGCCGATCGAGTGTCAAATAATACAATCCAATTTCATTGAGAAACTCCAAGCGGTTTTGAATTTCGCGGAGCAATTCCCCAGCCACCGTCTCAACACGTTTCGGCAATTTCCAATTTGTCACAAGTCCCAATAAGTCTTCCAACGGCAAGCGGCACAGTTGTTCAATTGTCTGATCTTGGAACCGGTAAGCGGTTGCAAAATCTCGCAAGCGACTGCCACCACAAGTAGAACATTCAACTTGATCCACAAGATGCTCTAAGCGGGTTCGCAGCGATGGGGACACGCGTGACGCTTGCTCTAGGGCTGGGTACAGTCCTTTGAATTGAAACTTAAAGGACTGCTTTGTGTTCCCAGTATTGTCGTCCACTGCAAACCAGCGACTACCGGTGCCATGCATGATGCTGCGGCGCTGTGAGGGCGTCAATTGATCAAACGACGTGCTGTCATCGATTTCAAGATCGCGCATCAGTGACCGCATCATTTCTTCGGCAAGAGTGTGCTGTAGATCAGGCCATAACGCAACGGCACCACCAAGTAACGTTGACTGAGTGTTGCCCAATAACGCGGCCGGATTCGCTCCCCGTTGTGTACCCAATCCCTCACATGACTCACACCAACCAAGATGACTATTGAACGAAAAGTTGTGCGGAGACAATCGCTGGAATGACCGGCCACAATCCTCGCACGACAAGTGTTGGCTATGCTGGACCACCTGCCACTGAGGTTCGTCTTTCTTTGTGCTGACATAAGCGACATGTAAAACGCCGCGCCCAATCTGCAGTGCTGCTTCGACGCTTTCGGCAATCCGCGCTCGGTCCTTATCACGCACCGTAATGCGATCCACGACAACTTCGATGGCATGTTGACTACGACGATCCAAATCCGGCACTTCATCTAAACTGTGCGTCTGTTGATCAATGCGAACTCGAATAAAGCCACTCTGTCGTACCTCATCCCACAACGTCGAATAGTCTTGGTTTGATTCCAATTCCAACGGCGCCATTAAGTACAGTCGCGTCTGTTCGTCCTCGGACAATATTTTATCGACAATCTGATCGGTTGTTTGCGTTCCCACCGGGATCTGACAGTCTGGACAATAAGGTATTCCGATCCGCGCCATTAATATGCGTAGATAGTCATAGATCTCAGTGACTGTACCAACGGTTGAGCGGGGAGTATGCCCTAAGTTTTTCTGCTCGATAGCAATCGCTGGTGACAACCCATCAATATGGTCTAGCCGCGGTTTCTGCGTCTGACTGATGAACTGCCGCGCATACGAACTCAGACTCTCAACGTATCGCCGCTGGCCCTCCGCATAAATAGTATCCATCGCCAATGATGTTTTGCCACTGCCACTAGGCCCTGAAAACACCGTCATTTTGTCGCGGGCAATATCAACATCGACCAGCTTCAAGTTATGTTGCTGAGCGCCACGAACACGAATGTTTTTTAGCTGTTCCGCGGGGGAGCGATCTGACGGATCGTTATTCACGATATTGTGTTCCCCCTCAGGGCTAAACAACCGAGCCAACGCGATACCCGTGTACGATTCCTTACAGGCAGCCACATCCTCCGGTGTTCCGGCAACAAGCAACTCGCCGCCACCAGCACCACCTTCGGGACCTAGATCAATCACCCAGTCAGCTGTCTTTATCACATCCAAATTGTGCTCGACTACCAACACCGTATTGCCACTGTTGACAAATCCATGTAACACTTTCAGCAGCAACTGGATATCCGCAAAGTGTAATCCTGTTGTCGGTTCATCCAGCAAATACAGAGTGCTGCCGGTGCTCTTCTTGACAAGTTCTCGAGCAAGTTTGATGCGCTGGGCTTCGCCGCCGGAAAGAGTTGGTGAGGGTTGCCCTAACTTAAGATAATCCAAGCCAACATCTTGTAGTGTTTTGAGTTTGTGATGAATGTTGGGAATATTTTCGAACAACTCTAAAGCAGCCGCAACATCCATCTCTAAAATATCGGATATAGAATATCCTTTGAATTTGACGTGTAACGTTTCTCGATTAAACCGTTTTCCCTCGCACACTGGGCAAGTCAGCCATACATCTGCCAAGAAGTCCATTTCTAGTTTATTCGTGCCGTTACCTTCACAAGCCTCGCACCGACCTCCTTTGACATTAAAACTGAAACGGCCTGGTTTGTATCCACGACGCTTCGAGTCTGAAAGTTGTGTAAACAGTTTTCGAATATCATCAAACACTTTGATATACGTTGATGGGTTCGATCTTGGAGTTCGACCGATGGCAGATTGATCAATGGCGATCATTTTATCAAGGTGTTCACTACCTAATAAATCGAGGTGAGCACCCGGGACTCCATCGCCTCCGTTAAGATCGCGTCCTAGTGCTTCCGCCAAAATGTCGTTTACGAGAGAACTTTTACCTGAGCCGGAAACGCCCGTGACACAAACAAAATTTTCCAGCGGAATACTAACATCGACTGACTTTAGATTGTTGTGTTGAGCACCTAATATCTGAATCTGTTTTTCGTTTTGTCCACGACGCTCTTGAGGAATTTCAATTTCTCGTGTGCCTGCCAGAAACTGTCCGGTCACGCTACGCGTGTTATTGCGGATGTCTTCGATGTTGCCACGAGCGACGATCTCACCGCCCTGTACGCCAGCACCTGGACCAAAATCAACAACATAGTCCGCTGTCCGCATCGTTTCTTCATCATGTTCGACAACCACCACTGTATTGCCAATATCACGCAAGTGTAACAGTGTCTGCAGTAGCCGATCATTATCGCGAGAATGCAGGCCAATCGACGGTTCGTCAAGGATATAAGTGATACCAACCAAACCAGAGCCGATTTGAGCGGCTAACCGAATCCGCTGCGCCTCGCCACCCGACAATGTGGGAGCTGTGCGATCGAGAGTTAAATACCCCAAGCCAACGTTTACCAAGAAGCCAAGACGGTTGCGAATCTCTTTGAGGGGTTCTTCGGCTATAATCGCAGAGTTAGAGTCAAATTCCATTTCCGAGAAAAACTCTACGGCGTCATTGACACTCAATTTACAAACCGCCGGAAGTGACTGTTTGGGCGATTCGTTGAACTTCCGATGAGATGATTGCAGCAACATATGTCGAGCTTGGGCGACAAGCCGATCACCGTGGCACTCGGGGCACAGAATCGTACTCATATACCGTTCGAGCCGCCGCATCTGTATACGACTTTTACTAGAACCGTATTTCGATTTCAGCTCGGGGATCAGCCCTTCATATTTTCCCCCATATTTCATCGGCGAATTACCGCCCCGCCACGTGTACGTTATGTGCAACTCGCCGGTGCCCCACAACAATACATCTTTTGCTGCTTGGGACAAATCTTGCCAAGGTGTTTCAAGTAGATACTCATCCGCCCATTCGCGCTCACGACTAACCGTATCAGCGACGCCTTGATAAATATGCCTTTTCCAGCGACCTAACTTTTTCCAGTTACCCAGCAACTCAAAACATCCGTCCTTGAATGACTTCGCGGGGTTAGGCACCATTAACTCGGAATCAAACGAAAACATTTGTCCCAGTCCACCGCAGCCGTCACACATACCTTGTGGGCTATTAAAACTAAACAACTGTGGGGTTGGCGCAGGGAAGCTAAGGTTGCAATGCGTGCAGGCATAATCACTGGAGTAGATTTTGTCCTCGGTTGGATTTTCTACATCAGTCGGTGCAGCAGAGTTAGCCGCCGCTGTGGCGATAGCAACAATTAAGTCACCGCTGCCCAGTCGCAATGCTTGGTCTACAGCATCGGATAATCTACCGCGGCCACTTGCCGACGCAGTCAAACGGTCAACGACAACTTCGATGTGATGGCGGAATCGTCGATCAAGTGACGGTGGGTCCATTAGCTCGTAAACGTCACCATCCACCCGAGCACGAATATACCCCTGCTTTAACAGGTCTTCGAATAGATCGCGATGTTCACCTTTTTGACCACGAATGACCGGTGCCAAAATTGAAAAAGCCGTGCCCTCAGCTAACTGCATAATGTGCGAAATGATTTGCTCTCGCGTTTGAGCGGTAATAGGTTCTTCGCATTGTGGGCAGTTGCCAACGCCAACACGGGCATAGAGCACTCGCAAAAAGTCATAGATCTCCGTAATTGTCCCGACGGTACTGCGAGGATTACGACCCGCAGTCTTTTGAGAAATCGATATGGAAGGGGTCAGCCCAGCAATAACGTCCACATCAGGTTTAGGCATTTGCCCGATGAAATGGCGTGCGAAGCTTGAGAGGCTTTCTAGATATCGCCGCTGGCCCTCTGCAAACAAAGTGTCGAATGCTAATGAGCTTTTTCCACTGCCGCTAACACCTGTCAAGCATATCAATTGATTGCGGGGCAATACTACATCTACAGATTGCAGATTGTGCTCTCTTGCTCCTTGTATTGTCGTATCTGACGTTTGCAC
>DTSG01000383.1:4655-9393 GCA_012965455.1 Planctomycetaceae bacterium
GTTTAGTTGGTAACTACGTAGTTTAGTTATTTTTGGTGATAACTGCGAGTAGTCTCACGAACCAAGGCAAGAATGAATGCGTATAATAAAACAAACGGGGTAACTTGAAGCCTAAATCGTGTACTTTCCAACCAAATCCATCTAAATCATTAGGTGTCCTTGGGCGGAACAAAGAGAACATGGAGGGAATCATGAATCTCACGTCGACTCTGAACCGTCAAGGGAATTCAGCTCTTGATGACGTGCCGGCATCGTCCGCACCGCTGACCGCCGCTATGTCCGTTGGCCAATATCTAATCCAACGATTGCGTGACTATGGTATCAACGATCTGTTTGGCATCCCGGGCGATTACGTTCTGTCGTTTTACAGTTTGTTGGAACAAAGTGATATCAACGTGGTCGGTTGTACCCGCGAAGACAACGCTGGGTTTGCAGCTGATGCCTATGCTCGTATCAACGGCATGGGTGCGGTTTGTGTTACCTATTGTGTGGGGGGGCTAAGCGTTTGCAACTCGATCGCGGGAGCCTTCGCAGAAAAATCTCCCGTGGTACTCATCTCTGGGTCTCCTGGATTAAGCGAGCGTTACAACGACCCGTTGTTGCACCACAAGGTTCGTGATTTCAAAACTCAGGTAGATGTGTTTGACAAAATATGTATGACCGGAACAGAGTTAACCAATCCGGACACCGCCTTTGAAGAGATTGATCGCGTACTAGCAACGTGTGCACGATACAAGCGACCGGTCTACATTGACATCCCTCGTGACATGGTCCACGTAGTGCCCGAGGTGCCGTACAAGCCGTTGACGATTGATGATCCGTGGGACCAGAGTGCCTTAGAAGAAGCAAGCAATGAAATTACCGCTTTGTTAAACGGAGCTCGCCAGCCGGTCATTGTGGCGGGTGTGGAGATACATCGGTTTGGTGTCCAGGATGATTTGATTCACTTTGCGGAAAAAAACAATATTCCCATCGCATCAACGCTGTTGGGTAAAAGCGTCATCCGTGAAAACCACCCGCTGTACCTGGGGTTGTATGAAGGCGCCATGGGTTGTGCAGCGGTCACCAAATACGTGGAAGAGAGCGACTGCATTTTGTTGCTGGGAACCTTCATGACCGATCTCAACTTGGGTATCTACACAGCCCAGTTGGACCCAGCCAAATGCGTGCACGCCACCAGCGAAGACCTCAAAATCCACCATCACCATTACGCTAACGTCTGCTTGAAAGATCTCATTCACGAAATGATCCTCAAGAACATCCGCCCCGCTACTCCTGAAATCGGACCCGTGCGGTATAGTTGTGAAACCAAGTACTCTGTTGAGTACGAAGCTCCGATTAAAATCACACGCATGATTCAACGTTTAAACCAATCCCTAGACGAAGAAACCATCGTTATTGCGGATATTGGCGACGCATTATTCTCTGCGACCCAACTACAAACTCGCGGACGTACAGAGTTCTTGAGCCCGGCCTATTACACTTCGATGGGCTTCAGTATACCAGCCACGCTAGGTGCGTCGCTGGCCAAACCAGGACATCGCGTGATCACGTTATGTGGTGACGGTGCCTTCCAAATGACCTGCCTTGAATTGTCCACGATTGTGCGGCACGGTTTTAATCCAATCGTCATTGTTTTGGACAATGGTGGTTATGGAACGGAACGAGTATTGCATCCGGGTGAGTGGAAGTACAATGAAATACAACGTTGGAACTATGGCGAAATTACCAAGATGATTGGTGGCGGTGTATCACAGCACGTGCACACCGAAGGTGATTTTGACCGAGCCTTAAAGTCGGCAATCGCCGACGAACATCAAATGCATTTGCTGCATATACATCTAGACCATCACGACGCGAGCCAAACTCTATTAAGAATGGCCGACCGCATGAGTCAACACATCTAGGTTGATGTGGCCAGCATGGTGAGTACAACACCTTTAGCCAGCGTAGGCGCGAGTGCCATTGTTGTAACTGTTTTGGCTATTCTGAGCTTTCGGTGGCTGCGTGATCATTTTGATATTCCCGGCACCCAAAAGATCGTCTAAGCGACCGCGCAATTCCTGATTGATCTCTATCCGCTGCTTCATCGATTTTAATGTCACTTGCGTCCCATCGTTTAGTTGCAGCATACATTTAAGAACGGCACGACCGGGATAAGCCCGCGTTACTTCTCGTAACTTACTGATCATTTCCATCCCATGCAGATTCTCATCCAAACGCACAATCATACCTGTTGTGTACCGATCGGTCACCTCATTAATCGGAATGATCTCATTAACGATAATGTTGCACTCGTCACCACCACCTCGACGGTCTACTCGGCCCCGCACAATGACAATCTCGTCCGCTTGCACAACATGTCCTACTTCCGCAAATTGAGTTGGCCACAAAATACAACGGACGGACCCGTTTACATCTTCGATATCAAAATTAGCGTATTTCGATGGCTTGCCGGGTTTCGGGTTTTTCGTATGAGAGAATTTAATCGACGACAATAACCCGCCCAAAATAACCTCGCCGCGATCCGAGATGCCGCTTAGTTTTTCGGTGGTATGCGAACAGAATTCGTTCAGCCGCTCAGCGTATTCTGCCAAGGGATGGGAGGTTAAATAGTAGCCAAGGACTTCTTTTTCCATCGTCAATTTAGCGCGTTCCGCAAACTCCTCGACACGTGGCATATCTACAGTAGCATCCCGTTCGGCGACGCCCTCGGACTCCTCAAACGCTCCAAATAGATTTTGTTGCCCCGATCGATTATCCGCCTGTCGCGCTTGCCCCGCCCCAATCGCTCGCTCTACCGTTTCCATTAGCTGACGCCTATTCGCACCAAAACAATCCATCGCCCCCGCTTTGATTAGATGTTCCATCGCCGCACGATTGCAAGAAGACGTTTCCACTCGTTCCGCGAAATCAAAGATGTCTTTAAAGTCCCCAGCTGCCTCGCGTGCGCGCACAATCGCCTCAGCCGCTGAACCACCACATCCTTTGATCGCAGACAAGCCGAAGAATATTTGACTTCCTTTCACGGTGAATGCAACGAAGGAGGTGTTCAGGCTGGGCGCAACAACTTCGATCTCCATCCGATCGCAATCTTCCAGATGCTCGACCAATGAATCCTTGCGGACAAAATTACGGCCCGGTATATCTCCCGTTAACAAAGCGGCCATGAATTCGACGCCATAATGCGCTTTAAGATAAGCCGTTTGGTAGGCAATCAAGGCATAAGCAGTCGAGTGACTTTTGTTAAAACCATATCCGGCAAACTTGGTGATCATATTCCACAGCGAGGCAGCGTCCGATTGTCTCAATCCGCGCTCAACCGCACCAGCAATAAACTGTTCATGATTTGAACCGATGAGCTCTTCATTTTTCTTACTGATCGCTTTAATACAGGTATATGCTTTGGCGAGCTCAATCCCTCCGAGCCGATTCAAGATCCGCATCACCTGTTCCTGATAAACCATGACCCCATGCGTTTCTTCGAGAATATCTTTCAAGACCGAATGTAAATACTGAGCTTGTTTGCGGCCAAGTTTCACATCTACGTATTCGTCCACCATACCGCCTTCAAGTGGCCCTGGCCGATACAACGCAAGGGTGGCAATGATGTCACGGAAATGATTCGGTTTCATCCGTTTCAATAAATCGCGAATCCCGCCGCTTTCGAGCTGAAACACACCTTTAGTTTCACCTCGAGATAGCAACGCAAATGTTGCTTGGTCATCGAATGGTATTTTGTATAAATCTATAACCTTGCCAGTGGTCTGTTTAATAATATCTTCGGTGATCCGTAAAATGGTTAAGTTCCTCAAACCGAGGAAGTCCATTTTCAGTAGCCCCGCGTGTTCGACATCGTACATCGACCACTGGGTTATGATGTCGTCTTTGCCGGCAACTCGACACAACGGCACATATTCCGTCAGTGGTTTATCACCAATAACAACTGCGGCTGCATGAGTGCCCACATTCCGCGCTAAGCCTTCGATTTTCATCGCTAAATCCAGCATCTCGCGAATTTCAGGATCGCCGTCATATGTCATTTTTAGTTCAGCACTCTTTTCCAAAGCGCCACTAATCGTGATTTTTAGCTCCTCAGGAACCATGCCGGTTATTTGAACAACTCGACCAAGCGGAATCCCGAGCACGCGGCCAACATCCTTGATCGCGGCTCGAGCGGCTAGTGTACCAAACGTTCCAATCTGAGCAACATTGGCTTCTCCGTAGGTATCTTTCACGTATTGCATGACCTCGCCGCGATGATCTTTGCAGAAATCGATATCGATATCAGGCGCCTCGAGGCGATTTTCATCTAAGAATCGTTCGAATAGCAAATCGTAATGTATCGGGCAGACATGGCTGAGATATAAGGCATAGCAAACGAGGGAGCCAACACCGCTACCACGAGCGGTCGCTGGAATCGAGCGCTCGCGAGCAAATCTGACAAAGTCCCAGCAAATGAGGAAGTAGTCATTAAAACCAAGTTTATCGATCACAGCTAACTCTCGGTCCAGCCTCATCTGAGAGATCTCTGTAAGCGAATCACCTTGCAGCATCTCGGGATTATCGGCATAGCGATCGCGCAAGCCGATCATGCACAGTTCCCGCAAATAATCCACGGCCGATTTTTCTTGAGGCACGGCAAACGACGGAAAAAACCGCTTTCCTAATTCCAAGTCGATGTCGACGGTATCAGCAATTACTTGGCTTTGAGCAACAACTTCTTCCATCCCAGGAA
>DTSG01000384.1 GCA_012965455.1 Planctomycetaceae bacterium
CAGTTAGCACACATGGGCGTAGCTTTCTCCCCTTTGAGAACTTCCGGAGCAGCATACGCAGGTGTGCAAGTGCGTTGCTCTGGTGGTTCATCAATAGCAAAGGCTGAACCGATGTCGATGATCTTCGCGGCGCCTGTCCGCTTAATCATAATATTACCCGGTTTGATATCACCATGCACGATTCCGTTGCGATGCAGTGCTTCCAGTGCACTGAGACATTCGCGGACAATCGCGACGGCACACCCGGGATGGAATTGTGGTTGCTTAGGACCGTCAGTAATGATGACGTTATTGATATGCTTCCAACGGCGAGAAGACACGCGGTCTTCGAGTTTGGCTAACTGTTGGTTGTTCAGCAATATTCGCAGGTCAAGTCCATCGATCCATTCCATGACCAGCATGCGAATCCGTTTGCGATCGACGAAATCTTGTACGTCGAGAAGATTGTCATGCTGGATTTGCGCAATTTGCATCGCCACGCGGGCATGGCGTTTCATAGTATGCGCATAGGAGGATTCGTCGGCAAAACGTTCCGGCGAAAATATCTTAATAGCGATGGGTAAAGTAAAACCGTCCGCACCTTTACGCTGCGATAAATATACTTTTCCCTGACCACCGGAACCGAGCAGTTTAGTTAAGCGGTGGTAGGTCGTCCAGCTTAAGCGTTGCTTGTCGACAATTGCTGTATATTCATCAAACAGCTGTTTGTCAGATTGTGAAGGTGCCGCATTCGCATAGGTGACCGTCGGTTGTGCTAGTGGTTGCGTAACGGTGATGGTCAACGGGCGTCGTCCATCCTCATCTAGTTGAATTTCTTCCATGCTGTTGTATGCAATTCCTGCCCTTCCACTTTGCCGATCTTGAGATGATGGAAGTTTAATATGATCGACAAGTTAGGTCTAGTAGGGGGCATGAAATGGTGTGATTGGGACGGTGTGTCGGAGTTGAATAAACGAGGTTGGCCTAAAAAAATCCGACAAAAGCAGCTGATTATTAGTCACTTGCAGTTCGTAGCGGGAATCCGACTTTCTTGTCGACAACATTTAAAATTTCTTCATTGGCTAAATAGCGTCGCAAGTTATCACAGACAAAATCGATCGTGTCGGGCAGGCGGTTTTCAGATTGTGCGCCGACGTGAGGTGTAATAATGACATTATCCATGTTCCACAGAGGACTCGTCGCTGGCAGCGGTTCAGTTTCAACGACATCGAGCCCCGCACCACTAAGATGACCGTTTTGCAGCATAGCGATTAGGTCATTCTCAACGATCACGGGTCCGCGAGCAACATTCACGACAACCCCTCCCGGTTTTAGCAGTCCGAGGGTACGTTGATCCATCATGCCGTGAGTTTCTGCGTTTAAAGGCACGCATAAGATAAGGCAATCGATTTCGGGCAGCAGCGTTTCAAAATCGTCACTGTGCACCAATTGGTCCACGTACGCCGGTTTATCCCACGGAAATTTGTCTGACGCAACGATACGGTTCCCCCAGGGAGCTAGTACTTCGGCAATACGACGGCCATTTCCACCAAACCCAAGAATGCCCACCGTCTTACCGCGGAAGTCCATGGTTGGTCGGCGCACGAATTCTCGCTTATCAAGAGCACGAAAAAACGTCAGCGCGCTACGATAGACCCCGAACATAAGTGCCATCGTTTGTTCCGCGACTTGGTTGGCAAATAATCCTGAAACACTTGTAACAACAATATCCGAATCAATTACACTAGGTTTTAGGCAATGGTCTAAACCTGCCGCAGAAGATTGAATCCACTTGAGACGACCCTGCTTTACGACTTCTTCCCAGGGCATTGGAACTTTGGCGTGACCGATGAAAATATCGGCCGAAAGGATCTCCTGATTGATTCTGGATTGACCGGCATTAATAACTTCAATTTCAGTGCTTGTCGTGCCGATTTGTTTAGCTTGCGAGTCGGTCAGCGGAAAGCACAGTACGACACGTTTAGTTTGTTGAGTCATGGTAGAATGAAAACCGGAGCTAAAGGAAATTAACAGAATATTATTAACGTATCAGAACGTACGACTGGCAAACCTTAACTTTTCTATGATAATAGAGGTTTGCAAACTAAACTATCCAATACACCAAGGAATGCTCAATTGGAGCAACGTTGGTGTAGAATTAAATACAATGTTCGAAGGAGAATCTCGCTGAAGGCTTCAACAATACAAATTGGAAAAGTCGCCATCTTGGTTTTGGTGCTGCTACGACTGTCCGTTGGCTGGCACTTTTTTAAAGAAGGTGCGGCCAAAATGGACGGCGGTTTTTCGTCGACTGGGTTCCTTAGTTCCGCAAAAGGCCCGTTTTCCGGCGGCTTTCAAGCGATGCTATGGGACAGCAACGGTAAAATCCGCCTGTGTTACCAATCCTCTCGGCCGTCACAACCTGGTGGATGGTCAGAGCCGTCTTATAACACGAAAGCGGTTGCGGATCACTGGAAAGCATATCATGCAGACGTCATTGCCTATCAACGCCTTGAAGGGGATTGGGCAAAAGCGGCGGCCGGTATTGTTAAGCGTCGCGTTGATCAGCTTGACGAGTTTT
>DTSG01000385.1 GCA_012965455.1 Planctomycetaceae bacterium
CTTGGCAGACAGCGCCGAGCACAAAGCGATCAAACAGCGATTGCTCAAGGCGATGCAGCAGTTTCAACACGAGATCAAAGACCCGTTCGCCAGCAAAGAGAATATCGCGACCTTCATCGCCGAACAGAAAGAGTACGTGAACAAGCCCTATAAGAAATCGGGATTCCGCTGGCCGCATCTCGACATGTTCAAGAATGCTCAGGAATGAGCGAATGATCAATGGCTCTGCTAATACCATTGTAAATTGCAACCAATCCGTGTCGCAACTAGTGGTTATTCAGTTGAGCCAATCAACAGGATCCAATAAGGCTGGCCGCGTATTTCGCTTGTGGTCCAGTGGGAAATGTCTTTGAAACTATCGCGGATAGCTATGGCTCGCCCATCGTCAATCATGAATTGTGGTAACGGTATCAACAACCTACCTTGTGGACGACCGTTAAATGTACGCTGAGCAAGTTCCTCTTTGGTCCTTAAGGATGCGTGTTCCTCGGTAAACAACCTGCGTGATACGAGCGGAATGCCTAAAGCTGGATCGATCACATATATAACATCATCGGAGGAGCTGACTGCCAACAGATCCGCAAAAAACATTTTTGAATCCATCTTTAAATCTAGCGACGCGTGTCTGAGGCCATTGGGGCCTACGTCGGCTAAAGACCAGGCCTTTTCCCACATGGCCGCAACACCGTAGGTACATGGCACAATCACCAACAGTACAAGCAAAACGCCGGCAGAAATGCGGATAGATTTTGTGATGCCGTCAACCACGCGACTCGCCAGTGGCGGAATAATCCAAGGCATCAGGGCAATTGCCGCAGGTCGTAAAAAACGCGTGTCCATGTGGATAGCGCTGCCTCGGACGAGCATGGCTACGAGCAGGAGTGTAAATCCAATGAGATGGATGACTGCAAACTGTCTTCCTATTGGATTAATAACGGTGTTGGTTTTTCCATTTTCTCGCCGTAATATTAGCAACACCAAGAATATGAATGGAAGAAACAGCCAGCCTTCAGATCCGTCATGGTGATTGCCCATCGCCGGTAAGATGTCGACGGTAAACTTATTGACCAAAGTACCAAGATCGGTCATAGCAAACAGCCATGCTCCCAAACCCCATAAGATCGGCGTCCATTGCATTGGTGAATCAATTTGAGTGGGGTTACCGCTCGGCAGCCACTGTAGCCAAAACACGATAGCGGTTGCAGTTCCAGCACCTACGCCCCAATAAAATAATTGGTTGGGTCGAATCTGTTTCCGGTAGACCATCCACATCCAGGCAACTGCAAACGCGACGGCGCTCAGGCCCGCACTATATTTGCAGAAAACGAGGCAGGGTGCACAGAATCCGGCTAACATCGCCAATGCAATCGTACTTGTATTAGACGAGCGGTTCTTGATTGCAGCGAGATTAACAAGAAGTACGGCTGGGAACACACACCAGTAGAAATATTCACCACCGTCAAACAAAAATAAATTGGCAGTGCTGTAGCGGGCGCACATCAGGATCGCAATTAACCAAGGGAGTGCATTGCGTGACGCTGACTGCCAAAAAAAACAGGTCCACAGGGAGATCGCTAGCAGCCAGCCCAATCTTACGATCCAACGCATTGTTTGGCCCGCATTTAAGTCGATACCAAAATACCCAACGAATTGCTTGGTAGCTCGGGGAACGGACCCATAGCTACGAGGCCACCAAGTTAATTTCGTTTCCCTGTTTAGGGAGATGTTCTGAGGGTCAACGGAAACCAAGACATTGGGGTCCTCCGTTTGACCAGCATCATATTGAGCATTCGCGAGTGTATAAGTCGCAATATCGGTGGCGAGCCCCAAGGGCGTCATTAGCATTGATAAGAGTGTCATTGCGCTGACAAGCGCGACCAAGACCCAACCGGCGCATCTGATTCGATTCGAGGCGGTATTAGGCGGAGAAGTCGGGACCATGAACTTAGGCCAAAAGGTCCTCTAGTGGTGGCAGCCACAGGGGTAATTGAGGGAAAAGGGTTTCAGCGAATTGTGCCGCAATTCTAGTGGACGCTTGGAGTCGCTCATTAGCCGCTGCTTCTTTGGCACTGATTACACCGATGAGCAATTGTGAAAATACATTTTTTGAAACGGAGATATAATTCCGTCCAATCTTACCACGAGTCACTTTTGCGGAACGCGGCGTAATGTTGAGTGTATATTTTTTCCCGTCGATACAGAGTCCAAGTTCTAGTGGCAAATCCAACCCAGCCGCTCGAACTCGGTTATTGAACTGATGCCGCAGTTTTTTTGCCAGGGCAATCGGCTTAAAGACTTTGGCTAAGATCACTTCACCACCAATAACAGTCCGCTGATAATATTGCCCACTGGCATTCAGTAGCATTTCATGCAAGGGGTTATGATGGGGTGCATCTAACCGAATAGGCATGTCAGTTTGTTCGATAACATCGCCGCAGATACGCTCTAAGAGTCTAGTAGCAATATCGTCACGGCTACCGTCTGTCATTAACTCAAGAATCTGACCATCTTTGACAATGGCATAACCCAAAATGGCATCGTACCCTCCTTGAATTGTCA
>DTSG01000386.1 GCA_012965455.1 Planctomycetaceae bacterium
TGCGTGACGCGGGGTAGCGCCACCATTACCACCCACAAACAGGTTGTAGCCATTTTCCGTCGCAATCAGACCAAAATCTTTGCTTTGAGCTTCTGCGCATTCGCGGGTACACCCAGATACGCCCCCCTTAAGTTTATGCGGTGAGCGGATTCCCCGATAACGCTTCTCAATGCGAATCGCAAAACCCACACTATCCTGCACACCGTAGCGACACCAAGTCGTTCCGACACAGCTTTTCACTGTCCGCAACGATTTACCATAAGCATGCCCGCTCTCAAAACCGGCAACAACTAGTTCTTCCCAAATATCCGGCAATTGATGTCCCTCAGCACCAAACAGGTCAATTCGCTGTCCTCCGGTTATCTTGGTGTAGAGATTATATTTCTTGGCAACCTGACCCAGCACAATCAGTTTCTCTGGTGTTATTTCACCACCGGGAACTCGAGGAACAATTGAAAACAGACCGCCGCGCTGCATATTCGCGAGAAAACGATCGTTAGTGTCGAGCAACGGCGAGTGGTCTAGTACATGCTCATTCCAGAGACTGGCAAAGATCGAAGCGGCAGTCGGTTTGCATACTTCGCACCCAACCGCTGCGCCAGAACCGCACTCGCTCAACAACTTTTCGAATGTCTTAATTCCCTTGATTTTTGAAATTTCAAATAACTCTTGCCGCGAGTATTTAAAATGCTCACAAAGCGACTTACTGACGACTGTGCCCATTGCTGCCAATTGCGAATTTACGATACTTTCAACCGCTGGCACACATCCACCACAACCTGCACCAGCCGACGTACATTGCTTGACATCCGACGCGGAACTCGCATTTTCGCTGGAAATTGCGTGTTTGATGTCAGCTTGCGTTACATTGTTACACAAACAAACCACGCTCGAATCAGGATCGTCTTCCGCCGAACTACTGTCACTTGTTTGTTTACCAAGCATCACTTCTTGCGGCCGCAACTCCAACGCTGTATCGGCCTGATGCAACTGCACTAACTTATGAAAATCCGATACGCCGCCCACCAAAATACCGCCTAGCAACTTGGTTGCGTCAGCGGAAAAGAACAGTTTGCGATAGACCCCAGCAAACGGGTCTTCATAGACTAGTGATTGCACATCACTTTGATGACCATCAATTTCACCGAAGCTGGCCACGTCCACGCCCATCAACTTGAGCTTGGTCGACAACTCGCTGCCATGATATCCGCCGGCCTGACCGCACAAGTGTTTCGCGGCCACCTCGGCCATTTCGTACCCTGGCCGCACCAAGCCATACACCATCCCTGCGTGTTCTGCCACTTCGCCAATCGCATATATATTTGGATCACTTGATTGCAGGTTGTCGTTGACAACAACACCTCCGCGTTGACCAACCGTCAATGAACAGTCGCGCGCAAGTTCATCGCGCGGTCGAATCCCCGCTGATACGATAACCATATCGACATCAATCGACGGATTATCCACGAATTGCAACCCCGTCACGCGTCCCTTCCCCAACACAGCAGACGTCGCGTGATCAAGGTGCACAGTCAGACCTAGTGCATTAATCTTATCAACCAGATGTCGTGACCCAGCCTCATCCAACTGTCGCGGCATCAAACGCGGAGCAAACTCTATAATTTCCGTTTTTAACCCTAGGTCAGTGGCAGCCCGCGCTGCCTCTAATCCCAATAGTCCGCCACCTATCACCGCGGCAGTTTTTCTGCCCTTAGAATACTCGACTAAATCCTGCAAATCTTCAATCGTTCGATAGACAAACACTCCTTCTTTGTCCATCCCCGGAACCGCTGGCACAAAAGGTGACGAACCAGTAGCCAATACAACTCGGTCATAAGAAATTTCGACCCCGTTGCTGGATAACACAATCTGCTTTTGCCGGTCTATCTTGATTGCTTTGTCGCCGACATATAGCGTGATGCCGTTGTCGCGGTACCATTGCTCACTGGTCAGCATCAACTTTTCAGGGTCTTTCGTATCAAAAAAGCGAGTTAAGCCCACGCGATCGTAGGCAACTCGTGGTTCCTCACAAAAGGTCACGATCTCAAAGCGATCCATTTCGTCCATGCCAATCAACCTCTGGCAAAACCGGTGGCCCACCATGCCGTTACCTATCACGACAATTGTTTGTTTGGGGGGCGGCTCATGGGGTTCACCTTCGTTGTTTGATTTGATCATTTCGCTAATCCTAATGCTCCCTGAGAAATACGAATGTTACTTTTAGTCTTGGCGATCGATTTCATCGCTGCCCGTTCCGCTTCTGGTGAAAATCGTATCGCCAGCGTAAATACCGAACAGGTAACCACACACAATCCCATTAGCAAGAATATTTGAGGCCAGTGCGTGACCTCCTGTTTAAACATAAACCCAGCAATAACTGCTCCGGCGTTACCTCCGGCCCCGACAATTCCGGCAACGGTGCCAACTGACTTGGTTTTGATAAACGGCACGACCGAAAACGTAGCCCCGTTTGCCATTTGGACAAAGAGGCCAAAGCATAACAAGGCAACCAAAGCAAAACCAACCATCCGCATTTGTGAGAAGCACATCAACGC
>DTSG01000387.1:0-2080 GCA_012965455.1 Planctomycetaceae bacterium
TTCTACCCAGCCCGCGCCATCAAATCCAGGAACAGCAACATGCCAGAAGCCACAAACAAAACTCCACCTGATCACCCGTTGAGTCGATACTTTCTTCCTGGGCAATGGCATTCATCACATTACTACATGCCCGCAAGGAGGTCCTGGAAAGCGTTGTTTTAGACTAACCAAACTATCTTGTTATTCATCGCGCAGTTAGCTGGGCCCCGTCAGGTGCCTCAGCCCGACTACGAATACCAAATCCGACAATCAGACTGGCCTCAGTGACTAGTTACTTAGGGAAGGGACAAAATTTTCCTGAACCAAATCCCTTTACTAGCCACTTTAAATCACCCTTCTTGCCCGAAGTTCAGCAATATCTTGCTCAGTAAACTGAAGTTCCTCGCGAAGAATTTCCGCTGTATGTTCTCCCAACTTAGGTGGATGCCGGTGAACCCCAGCAGGCGTTTGTTCGAATCGAAACGGAATTCCAGGTATTTTTAAATCCGTCACATCAGGATGGTTAGCCGTTACCACAAGTTCACGCGCCGCGACTTGATCGCTACTAAGCGCTTCCGGGACACTGTTGATGCGGGAACAGGGAATGTCTGCAGTCTCAAGCAGGTTGATCCAATAATCGCACTCCTGCGTTACGAGTTCCTCACAAATAAGCTGATCGAGTTCACCACGGTTCTCCACACGATCACGATTGCGACGAAAACGTGAGTCAACCGCCCACTCCCCATGCCCAAGCAATCCGCTAAAACGAATAAATTGGTTGTCGTTAGCTACGGTGATCACCAGTTGTCCATCGCCAGTGGGGTAAGCACGATAAGGCACTATATTGGGATGCCCATTGCCATAACGCTGCGGCATTTGACCATCGACCAGATAGGCAGAGGCAACATAGCTCAGCATTGAAATCCCGGTATCATGCAAACAAATTTCAACGCGCTGTCCCACACCCAGGCGATGGCGTGCCATCAGAGCCGCGAGGATCGCATTACTCGCATACATCCCGGTACAGATATCAACAATCGCTATCCCCATTTTCATGGGCTCACCATTGATATCCCCCGTAATACTCATCAGGCCGGTCTCTGCCTGCAGGATAAAATCGTAACCCGGCTTTCCGCCCTTGGGACCAGAAGTGCCATACCCACTAATCTGACAATGAACTAATTGTGGGGCATGTGACTGGCGCCACGCTTGGTCAATGCCAAGCCGTTCAATCGTTCCCGGCTTGAAGTTATCAATCAACACATCAGCACCGGCAGCAAGTCGTTTCAGAATCGTATTACCCTCAGACGCCTTCAAGTCCAGCGTCATGCTGCGTTTATTACGATTGACACCTAGGTTATAGGCTGACTCGGAACCAACAAAAGGAGGCCCCCAGGTGCGTGTGTCGTCACCCTTTCCCGGCTGCTCCACCTTAATTACCGATGCCCCCATATCACCCAACAACATCGTGCAGTAAGGACCGGCAAGAATGCGTGTGAGATCCAACACACGAAGCCCCTCTAACGCACCAGCCGTCTGCTTCATTCTGTTTGTGGAGCGCTCGTGTTGCCCAGCAACGATAACTGTTTTCTAACGGCCTTCAAACAGAACCAAAAATCTCGCCATCATCACCGTTCTATTTCCGGCGTGCCTGATTTTCATCTCGATCTAAACCGGCCAGGTATTCATCCATGATCCCACGGTTACGCTCCCGAAACTGTTGAAAATCGGGTTTGCGTTTGTCGAGAAACGCCTGCATCCCTTCAATCGACTCCTCAGTGCCCCAGATATTCGCTAACAGTTCCATTCCTTGCTGCCAAGAGGCGTAAAGTTGATCCGATTCGAAGTTCAACGATTTCTTCGTTGCGCGAATCGTCTGACCACTGAAGCCTTTAATTGCTTCACACCATTCCTCGGTTGCTTTCCTTAACTCCGTCTTCGGAACAACGCGATTAATTAGCCCTACCTCGACAGCTTCGTGCGCCTTAAAGGTTCGACACAGGAAAATCATTTCCCGAGCAAGGCGCTCACCAATCAAGCGCGGAATATACTGAGTCGCCCCAACAGTCGGGCAGGCACCGACCCGGGCGCCGGTCTGACC
>DTSG01000387.1:2090-2548 GCA_012965455.1 Planctomycetaceae bacterium
TTATCATCACATGCATCGGGGATTGTCTCCAGAGACATTGAATGGTTTGGGCCGGTCTGACCAAATATCGCGTCATCGGCCGCTATGACCAAATCACACCAGAGTGCGAGTTCATGCCCACCACCAACGCAAGGACCGTGCACCATTGCAATCACCGGTATCGGAAGTCCGCGAATGGTCATCGCAAGATTCAGCATCCGATCGTTCCACATGTAAGAGTTGGCCTTGTTCAAGCGCATCATCGCATGGAAGTCGCCACCTGCCGAAAAAGCCTTGTCGCCAGCCCCAGTAACTACAGCAACTGCTATTGATGGATCCTCGCGGGTCGACTTGAACGCCTCTGCCAGTTCATCAAGAGTTTGCTCTCTAAAGGCATTACGACTCTCAGGTCGATTTATCGTGACCCAGGCCGTGTTGTTTTGAACTTCAAAAATTATTTCCTTGTAACTTCGTTCTTC
>DTSG01000388.1 GCA_012965455.1 Planctomycetaceae bacterium
CGAATGGATTGTCCGCGGCGTCCCGTCGCAACATCGCTTTGAGGGGAAGGTCTACGTGTTAACGGGTGGTCGCACGCACTCTGCAGCATCGGCGATTTGCACTCGCCTTAAAGAGCATGACAGCGCTGTATTCATTGGTGAAGAAACGGGTGGTGTGGAAGGTGTCTTTACTGCAGGTACGACACTCTATTATGAGCTTCCTAATACGGGAGTTGAGTTGGCTGTGCCAATTCTCAAATACAATAATCTGGCAAAAATGCCAAAGGATGCAGGCCGAGGCATCGTGCCAAATCACAAAGTGTCCATTCGTCCTGAGGATTTGGTCAGCGGTGAAGACCGCGTGCTTGACTTCACATTGGAGTTAATTGAGGACCACGAGTGAGTAGCATGAGTACGAGGAATCGATCCGTGGCAAAGTCGCCACTCTTAGTGAGTATAGTGCTAGTCGCGATTTACGCTCTTATTCCAGTTCAGACCGCTACCGGCGGGGAATTGATAGCTCGTATCGTTGATGCGGATACAGGTAAGACACTCGCCGGTCGAGTCTACGTGGAGAACCTTTCTGCTAAAGAAAATACTCCTAAATGGTATTTTGTGCGGCCAGCCACACCCACCGCAACCGCGATTGCCTACAAAGAGCAATGGGTCAAAATGGCGCAGAGTGTCGAACGGCACACCACTGTTTCGGCGGATTCGTTTCAGGTGTCACTCCCACCTGGGAATTACCGCATCACGATTGTCCGTGGAAAAGAGTACATTCCAGCAACGTTTGATCTGCAGTTGGGCAATGAGGATATATCGCGACTGTTTCGAATTAAACGGTTCGTGGATTTGGCGTCGCTGAATTGGTTTAGTGGGGAAACCCACGTTCATCGTCGGATATCCGAGTTGCCCAATGTGCAGTTAGCCGAAGATCTTAACGTGACGTTTCCAGTCACGTATTGGACGATAAACAGTTCAAAATCTCCGGACCTACATCCATCGCCTCTGCGTCGCGAAGGCCCTTCACCGTTTGGTGATCGTCAGGATGCAGGCAAGACGATGATCCAGATCGACGACACCCATGTTATGTTTCCCCGCAATACAGAATACGAAATATTTGGTATTGGCGAAAAGCGGCACGTGCTGGGAGCAGTCTTTTTACTCAATCATCAGACAGTGTTTTCTGAAACAATGCCGCCTGTTGCTGAGATCGCAAGAAAAGCACATGCGGAGGGCGCGCTGTTGGATTTGGATAAGCATAACTGGCCGTGGTCGATGATGCTGGTCCCTATTGCGAAAATTGACCTTTTTGAACTAGCCAATAATAGCATGTGGCGTACAAATTTTGGTTTCAAATCGCCAGGTTCCGTTTTTCCAAGACAATGGGGTATTCAACGACAACCAGATGGTTTGACGGAACTCGGTTGGATTCAATCGGGGCTACAGAATTATTATTCGCTGCTGAATTGTGGTTTCAAACTGACGCCGACCGCTGGAACTGCGTCAGGTGTGCATCCAGTACCACTTGGTTTTGGCCGCGTTTATGTGTACCTAGCCAAAGGCTTTAATGCGGATCAGTGGTTCCGCGGGTTGCAGCAGGGGCGCAGTTTTGTGACGACCGGACCGATCCTGCTGGCACGTGTCAACGGTTCGTATCCCGGGGAAACAATCCGCAGCCCAGCTGACGAAAAATCGCAAGTTGTCGTTAAGGGCAAGGTAGTTTATCACGAGAAGGTTGATCGTGTTGAATTGGTTGGAACGGGATTCGTACAACGACTTGAGGTGTCGTGGAAACAGTTGGAGTCAGGGGCCTGGGAAGGATCGTTTGATTATCAGCATGATCTAACGCGTTCTAGTTTTGTCGCGGTGCGAGCCTTTCAATTTGATGATAGCGGTCGGGTGCGATTTGCCCATACCGCGCCGTGGCACGTGCAGATTGGAGACGAGCGGATCCGGCCGTTTAAATGGGAAGTTGGTTTCTTCATTGCCCAAATGGAAAAACAAATCGCGCGGAATCACGAGGTCCTCGGCAGCGCAGCGTTGGGTGAATTCAAAGAGGCGCTGCGTATCTACCGAAAAATCCAGGAACGAGCGATTGAGCAGTAATGAAGTTGTTAATGGGTCTATCTTTAGTGGCACGAGCATGAGCCAAATAAATTGTTACGACTATCCCCAGTATTGGGACTTGGCGTTTGCCGATGAAACTGGGCAGGAATGTGAGTTCCTGATCCAGTGTTCACAAAAGTATCTTTCTGGCGACGTCAAACGTGTTCTGGAGCCAGGGTGCGGTGGTGGCCGGTTGGTTGTGGCGCTGGCGTCACGTGGTTACGAGGTGACCGGTTATGATCTTAGCGAAACCGCGATTGCATATTTACAACATCGCTTGGAAAACGAGGGTTTGCAAGCCAGCGCGATAGTAGCTGACATGCAGTCTTTTGTGGCTGCGCCGCCAGTTGATATTGCAATCAACACAGTCAGTACATTTCGGCACTTGCTTACCGAGCAAGCTGCTTTAGCACATTTGGGAGTCATGGCGGAGAGTATTCGGCCAGCAGGCCTCTACATT
>DTSG01000389.1 GCA_012965455.1 Planctomycetaceae bacterium
GTTTTTACAGGCTGGCGCATATAGCAAAATATTATCAACATGCTCGGACATTGCACGCCGCAGGTGATTGGCCATGCCTTCGAGCATTTCAAACTGCACGCAATCCAGAACATCTCGCTCGGTCGCCAACACCATCGCATACGCTATATCAAGCAAGTTGTGGGATGCGACGCCGACGTGTACCGCGCGAGCGTGCTCGGGCTGTAATGCATATTCGAGCATTCGTTTATAGTTCGCATCAGTCTGTAATTTTGTCTTAAACGGACTTTGCGGCCAACCACGTAACGATGCGGCAACGCGTTCCATTTCAAGATTCGCACCTTTAACCAGACGAACCGTTGTTGCTGCGCCTCCATTTGCAACACGTTGCAGCGCCCATTGCACCAGTTGCTTTTGCACACCAAACGAATCGGGGATGTACGTCTGTAACGCAATACCAGACCGGACTTGCTCAAGTTCAGGAGCCGACAACGCACGCACAAAGGCCTCAAAGGTAATGGACATATCACGAAACTCTTCCATATCCAGATAAACCATCTTGCTTACATTCTCTTCCGTGCCCTGATAAATTTCGTCGCGAGCAATCTCAAACAAACTCTGCATTCGTTCGGCAACCTCTGCTATCGTGGACTCACGGGCCAGATGGTTGATTTGAGAATACAGAGTCGAAATTTTTACGGACAAGACTTCCAATGCCGGATTTCGCAACGCTTCCTTGTAACTTTCAATCCGCTCGAGTGACTGTTTTTCACCAATCAGTGATTCACCCAATAAATTCACGTTCATTCGTATTCCCTGACGGCGACGATCTGTCAAATGCTTGTTCAAATGTTCCGTCTCAGCCGGCAAGACAACGTTAGAGGTTTCATGCAGCATCTTCTTTTTGACGAGTGGCATCGAAACACTCGGTAAGAAGCTGCCAAACAGTTTGAAGTTTTGCAGCATCACTTTGTCGAACGGACTGAAAAATCCAGGGATACCTTGGACATCTAAAATATGTGCCAGCTGGTCAGCTGAGCGATGAAGACTGCTCGAACGAAATACCTGATCTGTCATTTGAACAAGCGTCGCACGATCAGCTGGATTTCTTATCAGCTTGTCAAACTCTTCTTGTTGTTCTTTTTCAACAGATGTCAGTAATTCATTGGCACGCGATTGCAGAAAAGCAGCCAAGGCAGCAGCACGCTGGATACGTGTGTTCTGATCCAATGCCTTTCCAGACTCAACACCAAATTCACTCAATAATAGATCTTTGATGCCTAGCGGTTCATCATTGCCTGGTTGTTGTGCCATGAAAGTTCTTTCCTAGACGCACGCAAACAATATTAATTAAATTTTTTTGTCAAACCAATGGTACGCATGAGGGTAACAGCGAGTCGCAGTTTTACAACCTATTTTAAATCACTTTGATTAACTTTTTTTCATCATCTAAAATGTCGTCAAATTCCAATAACAGTAACCGTTAACATCGCTCAACCTAAAATGCTATAATCCAGAAAACAACCAATTAAAACAGTCCTGCATTCCTCCATAAGCAATTATATTATGTCGTCCACAAATAAACCCCAACGCCGCGAATTTCTTCAACAAACAGTCGCTGCTGCAACCATTTGGAAACTACTTCCGGATAGTCTCCAAGCGGATGAGCAATCAGGTCAACCGCTGCGTTTGGCGACCTTCCACTTCGACGTCACACCACCGCTGGGTCATTCGCTCTGCGGTGGTTGGATCAAGCCCGTCGAAGGCGTTACCGACAACCTCCAAGCCATTGGGTTTGTCTTGCTTGGCGCCGGCAAACCGATCGTCATTGTTGCCGTCGACTGGACTGGAATTCTGAATGAAGCACACGTCCAATGGCGGACGGCACTTGCCAACGCAGCTGGTACAACTCCCGACCGTGTCGCTGTGCAATGTGTGCACCAACACAACGCGCCGTTCGCTTGCCTGGGTGCTGAGAAAATTGTGATGGCCGAAGGTGATCTACCCCATATCGTTGAAGTTGATTACTTCAACGATTGTCTGAAACGAGGAGCAGCTGCCGTCCGCGACAGCCTCGGCACAGCACAAGCAGTAACTCATATTGGTCAGGGCGAAGCAAAAGTAGATCGGGTTGCATCGAACCGACGTATTTATCGCGATACCTACGGCATCATCAAAGCCATGCGGGGTAGCAGTTGCAAAGACCCTAAACTTCGTGCGATGACTGAAGGCATCATTGACCCCATGCTGAAAACAGTTGCTTTTTACAATGATGACAAAAAGATCGCCGCTTGCCATTATTATGCGACACACCCTATGAGTTATTACGGTGATGGCTTAGTTTCAAGTGACTTCGTTGGTATCGCGCGAAAACAACACCAAGCGGAAGAGCCGCACTGTCATCACATTTATTTTACGGGTGCTGGTGGAAATATCTCCGCCGGTAAATACAACGATGGCTCACACCCCGTACGTAAAGTGCTCGCAAAACGAATCTACGATGGGATCGCAGCGGCCGGTAAAAACATAAAGAAAAAACCTCTTACCGACGTCGCCTGGCGGACGGTAGAAATGCTGCCGACCGCACGTGACCTACTCATCGCCGATGAACTACAAGCTCGCATCTCCAACAAATCCAATTCTACGGTCAATCGAAATCGACCTTCGTATATGCTCAGTTGGTTACAGCGACTCGAACAAAAAACTCCGATCTTACTCAGTGCATTGAGCCTCGGAGATATTTCATTGTTACATCTACCAGCTGAGTCATTCATCGAATATCAACTACGGGCCCAAACACTGGCGCCCAATCGTTTCGTAGCAACCGCAGCTTATGGCGACGGCGGCCCTTGGTATATTCCGATCGCACAAGAATACGCTAACGGTGGCTATGAAGTAAGTGTTGCTTTTAGTGATTCATCCATCGATGCCACGATGACCGCCGGAATCGCCAAGCTTTTAGGCTAAGCCAACTCAACTTTTTTCGGGTTCCCATTGTCCTTTCGATTCTCACCAAAGCCAAAAATGTCCCGACCAATTATTAGCCAACCAGCCACGATCATGCTAGCCCTGCTAGTTTCTTTCAACGTTGGTTTCATTCTGATAACGAGCAACCAGGCACAACCGCCGGAAGAGCGAGTCGTCACGGCTGCGGATATGCCGCGGATCAAACATACCGCTGCCGAGAAAGCTCTAGCAACATTTCAACAAGCTCGCGGGTTTACCTTAGAAATAGTTGCCGCTGAACCACTCGTGTCCGACCCCGTCGATGCTTGTTTTGATGAGCACGGTCGCATGTATGTTGCCGAAATGCATGGGTATCCTTTTTCCCAAGAACCGACAAAACTCAATCCTGCAGGTGGTGGATTCAAGAACGCTGGTATCATTCGTCTGCTCGAAGATACCAATGCTGACGGCACCATGGATCGCAGTACCGTATTTGTCGACAATATCAGTTGGCCAACATCCGTCAGGCCGTATAACGGTGGCGTATTCGTCATTGCACCAAGCTTCCTGTACTACTTTAAAGACACTGATGGCGATAACAAAGCAGATGTGCGCGAGGAAATTCTTTCTGGTTTTGGTCGAGGTAATGTACAGTCGGTAAGTAACGGACTTGAATGGGGATTGGATAACAAAATCTATTTCGCCGCTGGGCGCAATCCCAAAACCTTGCTGTATCGTGGCAAGCCACTATTTCCCGTAGGTGCCGTCGACCTGCGATTTGATCCGCGTACCGAGAAGTTTGAACAGGTCACCGGTGGACTACAATTCGGGCACTCACACGATGCGTGGGGAATTCGTTTTGTTTGTAGTAACAGTAACCACATGCAACAAGTCGTCTATCCGCAACAATACTTGTCGCGCAATCCGTATTTCGCCGCTCAAGGTCTTGTGCGAAACGTCGCGAAAGATGGTGCGAGTGCACCAGTGTTTCGTATCAGCCCACCAGAACCTTGGAGAATCGTTCGTCAGAAATGGCGGGCACTCGACAAAGGCTACCGTTTGGTCATCAATAAACAAGGTGGTTATGAATTCATCCCCTTAGACCCCAATGGGAAAAAAGGCGTTGTGCCAACTGAATATCCAATTGGGTACTTCACCTCAGCTACGGGCATCACCATCTACACGGGTGATGCATATCCGCAGGAATACCGCGGCAATGCATTTGTCGGAGATGTCGGCGGCAACTTAGTTCATCGCAAAACGGTAAACACCGACAATGTCGTGTACGCCAGCGTTCGAGCAGATCAAAAGACAGAATTCCTTCGTTCCACAGATAACTGGTTTAGACCTGTTAATTTTATAAATGCTCCCGACGGTTCACTTTATGTTCTTGATATGTATCGCGAGACTATTGAGCACCCGTATTCGATTCCCGCGGAAATCAAAAAATTCCTTGACCTGAGAGGAGGGCATGATCGCGGACGCATCTATCGCATGGTGAGCCCAAACATGCAGCGGCGACCTCCCGTTAATTTAGGGGCCATGTCTGCCGGTGAGTTGGTTAAACAACTCGGTTCACACAACGGTTGGACTCGTGAAACAGCTCAACGATTATTATGGGAACGACAAGACAAATCGGTTGTGGCTGCTCTGCAAGATTTCTTAATGTCATGCGAAAATCCATTGGGACGGATGCATACACTTTACGCGCTCGACGGATTACAAGCCTTGTCCGCAGCCAACATCATGACTGGCCTCAGTGACAAACATCCGCGTGTACGCGCCCATGCTGTCAAATTATCCGAACCGTTTCTCAAACAACATCCCGCATTGGTCACGCGGCTAGTCGAGTTGGCCATTGATGACAGCCCCCATGTGCGATTTCAAGTTGCATTTTCATTGGGCGAAGTTGCATCCGCAGCCGCTGTTGCTGGACTAACGCAAATCGCCATGGATCCGCGCACTACTGCGGAAATCCGTACGGCCATGCTTTCTTCATGTGGCAATACAGCGGATCAAGTGATTGCCCAGTTGATCATAGCCAAAGACTACCTTGATTTGCCAGTTTCCATAGAGATGCTCACTCAATTCGCCATCATCATTGGCTCCAACCCAGATATCAAACCAACCAACAATCTACTGGCTCAACTAACACTTCAGGGCATAACCCCAAACGTACAACAGACACTATTAGCTGGTCTCGGAACTGGTCTCAGACGCCGTGGTTCGTCCTTAAATGCTATCCTAGCCGCCGATACAACTCCTGCTGAACTGCGACAACAAGTTGACCAATTGTTCGCGCGTGCCGCAACCATTGCAAAAACAACCAGCTCGGAACTACAACGTCGAATTGCTGCAGTAAAGCTACTCGCCTACGCAGACAGTCAGACAGCCATGGAAAGCCTTCCTGAGTTATTGCATCCGCAATCACCAAGAGAATTGCAAATGGCAGCGGTTACTGCGCTCGGCAGCCACGACCCACAAATCACGACAAAACCACTGCTCGCTTCGTGGAGAACCTATAGTCCCGAGGTCCGCCGCGGTGTGGTCGATGTCATGATGAAAAATAGCGTGGCAATACGAGGATTATTGGCCGCGGTAAAGGCCGACACAATTAGGCGGAGCGATATTGAGCGTGACAAAAAACAATTGTTAATGAAACATCCTAACGCAACTGTCAAAGCGGCAAGCATCGAGTTGTTCGGTAAAGAAGTCAGTACCGATCGTGGTAAAATTGTCGCTCAAATGCAAAGCGTGTTACAACTCGATTCCGATCCGGCTAGAGGACTGGAGGTCTTCCGTAAGAAGTGTGCTGTCTGTCATCAAGTAGGTAAAATTGGCACTCAAGTCGCCCCAGATTTATCCTCCGTGAAAAACAAATCCACAGCTGACTTGCTCATCACTATTCTGGATCCCAATCGAGAAGCTCAGCCTAACTTTAATGTCTATACGGTCGTGACATTACAGGGCCAAATAATTACCGGCATCATTGCAACAGAAACCTCTAATAGCATCACACTGCGTCGTGCTGAGGGAAAACAAGACGTCATCTTACGATCTAACATCGACGAGCTGATCTCGACGGGGACTTCGTTGATGCCCGAAGGTTTTGAAAAAGAACTGACGCCGCAAAATATTGCCGATGTCATTGCTTTTGTAAAATCAATTGGCGATTCCAAATAAGGAAATTCCCCTTGTATCTGAACAACACTCAATTCCCTAGTCGCTTGTTGGTATTTATTCACACGACACTACTGATATTTGTTATCGGATTATGTACATCCTCCCCAGCAAACGGAAAACCACAGGCTAAGCCAGATGCTCGCCGGCCAAATATATTGCTGATCGTGTCCGATGACCAAGGGTACAATGATCTGGGATTACTGGGTAACGGCATCCTAACTCCCCATTTGGAAAACAAGGTACGCGACTCACAAACTTTTATGTCGCCTGGCCAGCTTGTACACCATCTCGCGCAAGTCTATTGACTGGACGCTACCCCCAACGGAATGGTATCTATGACATGATTCGTAACGAGGCCCCGGATTACGGTCATCGATATACGGCCGAGGAATATGCGGTCAGTTTCGAACGCATCGGTGGAATGGATTTAAGAGAAAAAATTCTGCCCCACTATTTACACTCTGCTGGATATCGCAGCGGCATCTATGGCAAGTGGGATCTCGGAACATTAAAACGATACTTGCCAACATCTAAGGGATTCGATGATTTCTACGGATTCGTCAATACGGGCATCGACTATTACACTCACGAGCGTTATGGCGTACCAAGTATGGTACGCAATCTGCAGCCGACAACTGAAGATGCTGGGACGTACTGTACTTATTTGTTTGAACGCGAGGCACTGCGATTCTTGCGAGAACAACCCAAGAACCAACCTTTCTTTTTGTATGTGCCGTTTAACGCTCCACATGGCTCCTCTTCGCTGGACCCAGCTATCCGCACGACAATCCAAGCTCCAAAAAAGTTCCAAGACATGTATCCACCAGTCGACGTGGAAACCCGTGAAGTAGAAAAGTATCGATATGCTTCACCAGCCACCGTTCGCACAGCCGCCGCGCGAGTACGTGATTATCGGGCAGCCGTGACATGTATGGACGCCGCCATCGGAAAAATGATTGCTGTGTTACAGGATAGACAGCAGCTCGAAAACACGATCATCATTTTTCTTTCCGATAACGGTGGAGGAGGAGGATCTGATAACGCTCCGTTGAAAGGTCGTAAATCCCAAACCTGGGAAGGTGGGATTCGCGTGCCCTGTATCGTGCATTGGCCCGCTGGGAGCGTACCCGCCAATTCGATCAACCATGAGTTTCTAACGAGTCTCGAAGTGCTACCGAGCCTCACCGCCGCATGTAATGCCAAAGTACCGGCGAAAATCAAACTTGATGGATTTGATTGGTGGGATGTAATCCGAGGAAGCAAACCGTCTCCACGGCAAGAAATGTTCTGGAAACGTAAAGATTTAATTGGCGTTCGCGTGGGAAACTGGAAGTGGGTTGATATGGGTGGCAAATCAGGTGGTTTGTTCGACTTATCAAAGGACATTGGGGAAAAACATGATCTATCTCAATCCCATCCTGAGATCCTACAAATGTTAAAACAACGTTATCAACAGTGGCTCACTGAAATGGAGCAAGCCGCACCGCGCGGCCCATTCCGAGATTTTTAATTGATTAGATGCCCGCTCTAACTAACCTCTCACAATCATTGCATATGCGTATGACACGACTGGCAAATACCATATTACTTGATCATCCATTGATATTATTGATCGTCTGCGCTTGCTGCCTTAGTTCGCAAACAGTTATTGCCCAAGACAAGCCACCCTCGATTGATGAACTCGCCTCAAAGCTTCCGCGGATCCCGGCATCGACGCCCGAGCAATCTGTGGACAAGATGCAAATCCATCCGGCGTTTGAGGTGCAAATTGTCGCGACCGAACCACTAATCCGTGACCCAGCGGCTATCGATATTGATGAAAATGGCCGCATGTATGTCTGTGAATTACCGGAGTACAATGCCTACGCCGCCGCCGACAATCCCCAGGAAAAAGGTGCTATTAAACGTCTAGTCGATACCAATGGCGACGGTCGTTATGACACAGCAACTTTGTTTGTCGAAGATATCGCTTACCCAACGGCCATCATCTGTTGGGACGATGGTGTCTTTATCGGATCAGCTCCAGATCTTTTTTATTGCAAAGATACCACCGGTGACGGTCGTGCCGATATCCGCAAGAAAATCCTTACAGGATTTGGCAGCGATTTAGCAGGCGAAGCGCATTTAAACTCGTTTCGGTGGGGCGTAGACAATCGTATCCACATTTCGACAAATCTGTCCGGCGGCAATGTTCGTTTAGCAAACGCGGCAGAATCCACAGCCGTTTCCACACGCGGACGAGGGATCATCCTCGACCCTCGGGATCTCTCTGGGTTTGAACTAACCAGCGGTGCCGGACAACATGGTATGAGCATGGATAATTGGGGGCGGAAGTTCGTCTGTTCCAATAGCGTTCCCGCCCAGATGCTGATGCTGGACGACCGCTATCTAGCGCGGAATCCATACCTAGTGTCTCCCAACCTAGCGGTCGACATTGCTCCCGAGGGAAAGCACACTGAGCTGTTTCGTATTAGTGCGGCCGAACCGTGGCGAGAACTACGAACCATGCTGCGGCGCACGAAACAATTTCGCGGTTCCGATGAGGGAGGTAAACCGTTTGGATTTTTCACGGGAGCAACTGGGATCACGATCTATCGCGGAGATGCGTGGCCCCAGGAATTTCACGGTAACTTGATCGTGGGCGACGTAGCGAACAACCTCATTTATCGGGCTATCTTGAAACCCAAGGGACTCGAACTAGTTGCCGACAGAGCAGATGCTGGCAAAGAATTCATTGCTTCGCGTGATCTGTGGTTCCGCCCTGTGCAATTCACCAACGCCCCCGACGGCACGTTATACGCTATCGATATTTCCCGTGAGCTGATCGAAGGTGCAGCATTTTTGCCACCTGAGTTTATGAAATACTTGGATCCACTTAGTGGCAGCAAACAAGGACGAATCTATCGAATCGCCCCGCGAGGTTTTTCAAGTCCTCCAACTCCGAACCTCGGCAAACTGACAACGTTGGAACTAGTTTCGCTGTTGGATCACACCAACGGCTGGCATCGCGATACAGCTGCCCGTTTGATATATCAACGCCAAGACAGCTCCGCTATTTCATGGCTGCGACAACTTGTTAAGCAAGGGAAAACAGCAGCGGGACGGTTCACCGCCTTATATGCACTCCAAGGCCTCGGCGTCTTGGACGAATCGAGCGTGCTCACAGCATTGATTGATTCCGACGCAATCGTTCGTGTACATGCATTG
>DTSG01000390.1 GCA_012965455.1 Planctomycetaceae bacterium
ATTGGGTATCTCGTTAGACGACTCGACGAAAACACCGGTCCTAGTAATTTCTTGCGGTATGCTTTTCACCTCAAACCTGGTTCGGCTAATTGGGTGATGTTGCGGCAGAAGTTTATCGAATCATTCGAATTGATGGAGCATTTACCTGATAGTAGTCGCCGCACGCAAAATCGAACTACGGAAGCGTTTCAAAGCACGTTAGATAATTGGCGGTGGGATCAACTAGTCAATGAACCGGATACGGATTTTTCGCTGCCGGACAACGCTCGCTGGGCACAAGAAATAATTGCCAGTGGACTCCAGGCAGAACCACGGGTTGTGACTCCAATAATTGCAGGTGAGGAGGATACCCAAGCTACGCATCTGTTTAATTCTACAGATCCTTCGCAACCGAATCAGTACGTCGGAACTTGGACTGCAGCCGAAGAGTCTGCAATTGATGTAGCACTAAAATGTGCGGCGGATGATGAGACATCGTGGCGAAAAACTACGGCTAAAGAACGTTCGGCAATACTACATGACGTCGCTAATGAAATCCGTCGTAGTCGCCGTGACTTGATTGAAATCGCACTCGCCGAAGGAGGTAAAATAATCCCCGAAGCTGACGCCGAAGTCTCTGAAGCGGTGGATTTTGTTGAGTTTTACCGTAAGTCGGTCGTGCACATTGAAGAGATGCAGGACTTATCAGCTCGTCCTCGAGGTATGGCGTTAGTTATTTCACCTTGGAATTTTCCGATAGCAATTCCCTGTGGCGGAGTGGCCGCCGCATTGGCCGCTGGAAATACCGTTATCTTGAAACCATCATCCGAGACGGTGCTAACGGCTAGGAGATTATGTGAGTGTTTTTGGGAAGCAGGTGTGCCTAAGAAAGTCTTGCAATTTGTACCATGCCGAGGTGCTGCGGGCGGAGTGCAATTAACTGCGTCGGATAAAGTCGATTCAATTATCTTCACGGGAAGTACAGCAGCAGCCAGATTGATTCAGCAACAGACCCCGCGGGCTTGTTTGTTAGCAGAAACTGGTGGCAAGAACACCACGATCGTTACTACAATGTCGGACCGGGAACAGGCAGTCAAGCATGTATTACATTCTGCGTTTGGGCACTCTGGACAGAAGTGTTCTGCGACTTCGTTGTTGATCTTGGAAAAGGGAGTGTATCAAGATGAAGCGTTTTTGGAATTATTACGCGACGCCGCCTCAAGTTTAACCGTGGGTAGTGCTTGGCGGTTGGAAACACGCATCGGTCCTTTGATTAACCCGCCGTCAGGAGATTTGCATAAAGCAATTGTGAATCTGGAATCGGACGAGTCATGGTTGCTGGAACCTCGCATCGATAAAAACAACCGGTGTTTGGTTTCACCAGGAATAAAAATGGGTGTCACAGCAAACAGTTTCACCCACCAAACAGAATTCTTCGGGCCAGTACTGGGAGTGATGTTAGCTGAGTCACTCGAGCACGCTGTTACGTTAGCCAATGAAACGGGGTACGGTTTGACGGCGGGGATTGAAACGTTAGATGATCGAGAGCAGGAGTATTGGAAAGCAAATATTTTTGCAGGGAACTTGTATGTGAATCGGCCGACAACAGGAGCGATTGTGTTGCGGCAACCGTTTGGTGGTTTTGGGGCTTCGTCTATTGGAGCCGGAATTAAAGCGGGCGGACCAAACTATGTGACTCAACTGATGAAGTTCCGGACTTCGCTCATCGATGTCGCCGCAGATTTGAAGAACATGCACAATCAGGAGTTGGCAGAGTTTGGCACGACTTTGCTCGAAGCTAGACGGTCGGATATTAAGGCGACCGCCAAGCAGATCATCATTCAGGCTTTGACTAGCTATGACGAATATGCGTACCGTGAGTACAATCGTGTTCATGATCATTTCCATCTGATCGGGCAAGATAATATACGTCGATATTTACCTGTCGAAGATTTAGTTATTCGTGTAACACAGCAGGATGAAGCTTATGAAATTGTGCTGCGAATGGCGGCGGCACATGCTGTCGGAGCACGAGTCATGTTGAGCCATGCTACCGCAGTGCATGAAGAACTGCTGCAAGTGTTGATTGGTTTTACTCAGCATTGGAAAAAACCCGCAACTCAAATCGTGGAAACGGATGGTGAATTGCTTGAACGAGTTGCTCGAGGTGAAGTTTCACGAGTTCGTTACGCTCGGCCGTCTGCTGTGAAGGATGGTACTCGCACCGCTTTGGAGGCGCATAATGTTGTTGTGATGGATGCACCTGTTTTGGTGAATGGACGAATTGAATTACTTTGGAATGTCCGCGAGCAGAGTGTATCGGACGATTACCATCGTTATGGAAACCTGGGGAAACGCGCGACGGAGATTCGTGTCGAACCGTTATAAATGACGCGATGGATTACATCAGGCGTTGTTTAATTTCGCTGTAAAGGTCGTCTGGTAGTGGACCGGCAGAGGCGCTAGCAATGTTTTCCTGCAGGTGTTTAGTGTCGCAAGTCCCTGCGATCACGGTGTCGACATTGGGGTGGGATAATGTAAATCTCAGAATGAGTTCGGCGGGCGTCATGCCGATCGGCAATAATCCATCGAGGTTTGCTTGCTGCCAGACATCGTTTAGTGCCGGCCGGTCGATCACGGCGTCGGGTCCACCATGTGCGATACCGCCGCGGATGATAATACCAGCACCCGTTGCTGCTGCTTGCGATATTAAGTCGTGGTGCTGCGGTGCTAAACATGAATAGGGAATTTGAAATGTGTCAAACACTCCCATATCAATCATGCCTTGCAAATTCGGGATAGCACTCGATGATCCTAAAAACCGAATGATACCTTGGTCGCGAAACTCGATGAGCGTCTCAACGAGGCCTGCTTGTTGAATCGACTCAGCGTCGCCACCGTGGAATTGCAATAAATCGATGCAGTCTGTTTGTAGCCTTGTGAGGCTTGTCTCGATGTTACGTTTGAGTACGTCTGCAGACCAAGTGTGAATGATTTCGATGTGGTCGGTATGTTGTTGATAGTCGCAACCGCACTTTGTGGCGAGAAAGAACTCGCTGCGGCGTGAGCCGATATACTTGCCGATGCGTTCTTCACTGGCACCATAATCGGGCGAAGTATCGATGAAGTTTATACCCGCATCGAGTACTTGGTTGAGGAATTTATCGGCGTCTTCTTCAGCGACGGTTCGCACTCCCCACGTGGCTGGGCCGCGCAATCCCATGCTGCCATAGCCCAGACAAGTGACGGGCAATTTGGTGGATCCGAGTGAGTTGATTTTGAGCATGGTTACGGTTCGCTAGGTTTGGAAATGCAAGCGGGTCTGGGGAATCCTAGTGTTCGCTATTGTCGCCGGAAAATCCATCGATGGCATCGTTGAAAATGGTGCTCGGTCGCATGGCCGTAACGACCGCTTGTTCGCAGGGGTGATAATAACCGCCGAGGTCGACAGCTGCGCCTTGCACGGCATTGAGTTGATCGACAATCGCTTGTTCATTGTCGCTAAGTGTCGTCGCTAATACCGAAAACTCTGCTTGCAGTTCTGAGCAGTCTGTTTGAGTTGCCAACGCTTGAGCCCAATAAAGTGCTAGATAGAAATGGCTACCACGATTGTCCAGTTCATTGACTTTTCGCGATGGTGAACGGTTTTCCGTGAGATATTGACTACTCGCCTGATTTAATGCGGCCGCGACAAGCTCAAGTTTTTTGTTGCCGGTTTTTTCGGCGAGTTCTTCAAGGGAAACACCGATTGCGAGAAATTCACCGAGTGAATCCCAACGCAGGTGATTTTCAGCTATAAATTGTTGCACATGCTTGGGAGCAGAACCACCGGCACCTGTTTCATAGAGCCCGCCGCCTGCTAACAGAGGTACGATCGACAGCATTTTTGCACTGGTCCCTAATTCGATGATTGGAAAGAGGTCGGTTAGGTAGTCCCGTAGCACGTTGCCAGTAACGGATACTGTGTCGAGACCATCTCGGCACCGCTCGCAAGTTAATTGCATTGCTGCGGTGGTCGATAGAATTTGAATATCAAGTCCAGTGGTGTCATGCAGTGTTAGATATTCGTTGACTTTGGCGATGAGGTTGTTGTCGTGAGCGCGATCGTTGTCGAGCCAGAAAATCGTAGTTGATCCGGTGGCGCGAGCACGACTGACCGCGAGGCGAACCCAATCTTTGATTGGCTCATCCTTGGTTTGACACATTCGCCAAATGTCACCTGCACTGACGGTGTGTTCAAGTAATGTTGTGCCGTCAGTATCAATCACTTGTACGGTTCCGGCATGAGGAATTTCAAAAGTCTTATCATGTGACCCATACTCTTCTGCTTTTTGTGCCATCAAACCAACATTGGCAACGTTGCCCATCGTGGTGACATCAAAGGCACCATTTTGTTTGCAGAAGTCGATGACTGTTTGGTAGATCCGCGCATAGCAACGGTCGGGAATCATTGCTTTCGTGTCCGCCAGTTGGCCATCGGGGCCCCACATTTGACCCGAGGAGCGAATCGCTGCTGGCATTGAGGCATCGATAATTACGTCACTGGGAACGTGGAGGTTGGTGATGCCACGGTCTGAATCGACCATGGCGAGTCGTGGTCGAGTTGCCGAAAGCGCCTTGATGTCAGCTTGGACTTCAGCTTGTTGTTCCTCGGTAAGTTCACTGATTTTGCTATACAGATCGCCTATGCCGTTGCGGGTGTCGATATGCAGAGGTTCAAGTATTGCGGCGTGTTTGGTGAATACGTCTGCGTAATAGACATCGACGGCATGTCCAAAGATGATGGGATCGGAAACTTTCATCATGGTCGCTTTCATGTGCAGTGAAAGCAAAATGTCTTGGCTGCGAGCATCGTCCATGGCCTCAGCAAAAAATGACTTAAGCGTGGTGCAGTTAATGACCGAGGCATCGATGACTTCACCTGCTAAGAGCTGCAGGTTTTCCTTGAGCGATGTTGAGCTACCATCGTCGGCAACGAGCACGATGCGGACGGCGGTGGCGGTTGCCATTACATGAGATTGTTCGCTACCAAAGAAATCATTAGCCGACATGTGGGCAACATGTGTTTTTGAATCACTACTCCACACGCCCATGCTGTGCGGGTTGTTTCTGGCGTATTCTTTGACAGGAGCTGCCACGCGACGATCTGAATTGCCTTCACGCAGAACTGGATTAACAGCGCTGCCGAGAACTTTGGCATAACGATCTCGAGTTTCTTTTTCGACAGCGGTTTCCGGTTCTGCGGGAAAATCTGGTATCGCATAGCCGTGAGATTGTAATTCAGCGATGGCCGTCTTGAGTTGTGGAACTGAGGCACTGATGTTGGGTAGCTTAATGATGTTGGCAGAAGGTGTTTTGGCGAGTGCCCCGAGTTCGGCGAGTGCGTCAACTTGTTGTTGTTCTGGGGGGAGTTGATTACTGAATGCTGCGAGAATTCTGCCGACAAGCGAGATGTCCTTGAGCTCAATGGTGATGCCTGAGGATTGTGTGAAGCCGCGGACAATGGGCAGCAATGATTGTGTTGCCAGCGCTGGGGCTTCATCTGTCTTCGTGTAGATTATTTTGGGGCTGTCCGCGGTCATGTGTGAAATCTTAGATGGTAAGAGGATAATGTATGGGTTAAGCATTCCAATTTAACAGCATCGACTGGTTACAACAATTAGGACCTGTGCTAGTGTGAATGTGAGAAGAGTGGACCAAACACTAAATTTGCTGGAATAACAGTCGCCGTTGAGCGAATATTTATCGTCTGGCTTTATTGTTAATGACTGAATCTAGGATGCCACGTATTTATGAGTAGTTCATCCGGATCATTCCCGCGCCGACATGATTTAGATGCTTTGCGAGCGATTGCGATGTTGTTAGGAATCGCATTGCATGGATTGTTAGCCTATACCGGATTCCCGTGGGCTGTGCAGGATACGAATCAGGCACCGTGGCTGGGCGCGGTTTTTGCGATGATTCATGGTTTTCGGATGCCTTTATTCTTTTTGGTCAGTGGTTTCTTTACTGCCATGCTTTGGCGAAAACGTGGGTTGAAAAGTCTAATCAAGCATCGGTTTAACAGGATTCTAATTCCATGTTTGGTCGGCTTAGTAACGGTTATCCCGGTGATGAACTGGGTTTCAGAAATGGTGGTTCGTCAGCCAGCAGTTCTCAAGAAGGAGGTGAGTGACGATGCGAATATTTGGTGGGCGGCGGTGTTTGGAGATGTTACCGCACTGAAGCGTATTCTCAAAAGTGGCGAGGATATCAATGCTCGTGACCAAGAGCGAGAATCGACGGCTCTGATTGTGGCTGCATCTGTTGGGCAAACGGAAGCAGTTGAGTTCTTGATTGCAGAGGGAGCGGACTTGTTTTATCGTAATCTGGATAACGAAACCGCTTTGGATACAGCGCGATTTTCCCAACACCATCAGATTGTTGAAATTCTGGAAACCGCCATGCAGCAGGCCAAAGCCGGTACCTCTGCATCGCCTGTTCCTGCCGAACCCGACAAGCCCAGTGGTTGTGAGGTTTGGGCCGAAGGCGATTTATTTGACGCGATCAAACGCGGTAATGATGAGCTGGTTCGTCAACTGTTAGAGCAGGGATCAGACCCCGACAAACGGCAGGATACAGCAACGGCTTTGACTATCGCAGCGATTTGGGGGCAGCCGCAGGTAGCGACAGTGCTGCTTGAGGCGGGAGCCGATGTGAACGCTCAAAATGAGGATGGCGGTACAGCGTTACACGGGGCCGTGTTCTTTGGACGAGTCGATGTTGTTCGGGTGCTGTTGGATTATCAAGTAGATGTGACGATCAGGAATAACAAGGGTGAAAAAGCAACGGATTATGTGACAGCACCATTTACCCAAGAATTAGGTGGAGCGGTTGATTATATTGCAGCGCTGATGCCGATTGATGTGCGACAGCATGACGTCCGTAATTCACTTCCCGAGATGGCGGCAGTTTTAAAGGTGGAGGCGGGCGGCGGCCAGGATCGAGAAAAAATACCGAGCCTTAGCGACGTCTATTGGTGGATCGTAATTGGGGAATTTTGGAATGTAGAACTTGGGAATGTAGATTTTCATTTGCTGCTCACACCTGTTTTCCACCACCTGTGGTTTCTGTGGTTTCTGTGTTGGTTAGTCGTTGGGTTTGCTGTCTATGCCATGTTCGCAAAACTTGTCGGGCTGGAGTCCTTACCGAATTTGCTGATCGTGTCACCGTTAAGGTATCTGTGGTTAGTTCCCGTTACGATCATTCCGCAAGCGTTTATGGGCGCCGGTTTTGGTCCGGATACATCGGCCGGTTTGATTCCTTTCCCGCATTTACTGTTTTACTACGCAATCTTTTTTGGATTTGGAGCGCTTTATTTTGACTGCAAGGACACCCAGGGAGAATTGGGAAGTCGTTGGTTTGTCACCTTGCCTGTGGCATTGCTGTTGTTCTTGATTGGAGCGGGACTTGAAACCGGGGATGCGGAGATTTTTGCAGGCATGCCCAAGCTCCTGCAGCAAACGATCTCGGTTGTCATTCAGGTACTGTATGTCTGGTTGATGACGTTTGGGCTCATTGGTTTGTTTCGCAAACTGATGTCAGCGGAGAACAAGTGGATGCGTTATATTTCCGACTCGTCCTATTGGCTCTATCTGGCGCACCTGCCTTTGATGATCTGGCTGCAATGGGCCATTAGTGACTGGGATCTGGACGGGGCGCTCAAGTTTGTATTGGTTTGTACGGTTTGTACGGTTACCTTGCTGGTGATGTATGAGTATTTGATCAGGTATTCGCCTATTGGAACCATGCTCAACGGAAAAAAGGTGAGAGGATCGGGGTGACAGAGCTTATCGGTGCCCCTACTAAAATCTAATCTTTGGCTCTACAATTTAGGATTATGACACCGTTTGTAACTATTATTGTTTATTGCTTATTCACCATTGTGGCATCGTTGGCCGGTGGTTGGTTGCCATCGCTGGTGAAACTGAATCATCTCAAGCGGCAATTGATGATGAGTTTGGTTTCCGGTGTGATGCTCGGCGTTGCCTTGTTACATATGCTGCCCGCTTCTTTGGAACACCTACAATCTGCATCATTAGCTGGTGGGGCAATGTTGGGCGGATTGCTCGTGATGTTTTTCTTATTACGAGTCTTTCACGTGCACTCGCATGCTGCCAATGACGGGCATGATTGTGAACATGATCACCATCATGAACCTGTTGGAGATGATGAATCAAAAAGTGATGCTCATCAATTCAGCTGGATCGGGTTGTTCGTTGGGCTTGCAATTCACTCACTGCTTGACGGAGTGGCAATTTCTGCGAGTGTCACTGCGGAGATTGGACACGGTGCAACAGGAGCGATATTTTTAGGGCTCGGTACTTTCTTAGTTGTGTTCTTGCATAAACCTCTCGATGCACTCGCCATCACTTCTCTGATGCACGCTGCTTCGTGGTCGTCCCGGATGCGGACGATAATCAATATTGTGTTCTCGCTAATATGCCCATTGGGTGCCGTATTGTTTTGGTTCGGTGCAGAACAATTTGCGGGTGAACAAGCGATGCTCGTTGGTATTGCCTTAGCGCTGGTTTCTTTTTGTGTATTGCCTTGAGCGACTTGTTGCCAGAGGTTGCTTTTCACTCGCATGATCGTGGGAAATTGACAGCTGCTCTGATTCTAGGATTGCTATTGGCAGTTGGCATCGAGTCGATGCATTCGCACGATCATCCCGCACCTGACGAGCATCAGCAACACGACTCCCAAGAACATGATGCAGAGGAAGGTCATGCTGGACATGACCATTAAAGCAATCGGGTAGTAGGTACGGAAATTTCTAGGACACAACAAACAAAGTGAAATTCGTTACTATAATAGTCAACATGAAGATTTCACTTTTTGCGACCTTTGTTACTCTGTTGTTTGCCCCGCTATTGGTATCAGCGGACAAAAAATTAAACATCGAAGTAATGCGCCCTGATGGAGTCCATTCTGGGACGGCGGGCGTTGCGCCGTATTCAAATCGTGCGAATCTCATAGCCGGAAAGACCGTAACTTTTCTGGGGAGGTATGACGCGTCTACCAACGACGTTTACCTACTTGACCCGCCCTGGCTACATCTAACTTGGCCTAGACATCCACACTGGCGCATTTACTTCCTCGATCAGTCGGATCCTAAAAACCAAAAATACGTTTCTGAATATTTGTTGCCGCGCTTCACCGAGCGAGTCGAGAAACTTCCGGCAGTTCGCCAATACAGCAAGTCCGTGCTCGACAAGGAGATTCCACCGATTGCAAACCCTGAGTTGACCCTAGCAGTGATTTTTGGAGACGCTATTCCTCAATCCTTCGCACATTTAAATTCGTCCACAACGGTTACTCTGTATGGCGACAATTTGGGCAACGATTCCCCTAATTTACAACAACTGTTTTCCGTGCGAGCGCCACTCCGCTGGGGCCGGCTGACAGATAGTAAGATAGCAATGTTCACTGCGAAGATTGTTCCCAACCGCCCTGAACTTAGCTACCCTCAAAAAGAGAAATTGAAAATCCATCATTTCAATTTGAGCAACGTCCGTATCAAACCGATTGAATATCAATGGAAAGAGACAGGGCTGGATCAAACCTTTCAAGCCATACTCACATCAAGAAACTCCGAAATTAAAGCGATTTGTAAACAGAACAATCTCACGTTGAGCGTAGCCAATCCTATTATCATCCACCAATCGTGGCAAGACAATTGTGTTGTCAAGTCGGCCTTAATTACGACTCGGCCTCGCTACTCCAGATCACCAGTACCTTACGGTACTTTTAGCGTTTACTTTGACATTCGCACGGGAAAAACCCACAAGACGATGATTGCGATTCGTATACATCAAGACCCATTGGATTGACTATAATGTTAACAGTCTTATCAATCCGGAGTCTTTCCTCATGCGTGCTCTCTCAAATATTTTCATGCTCACAATAGCGGCTTTACTGACAGCTTGTGACAACTATTTTGTTGAGTCACCCATTGAGTCTTCCGCTGAATCTACAAGTCCGGGTCAGGCAGATAACCCTAGCCACGACCACGCAAACCACGAGCACGCAGACCACGAGCACGCAGACCACGAGCACGCAGACCATGACCACGCAGACCATGAGCACGCAGACCATGACCACGCAGACCATGACCACGAGCATGGAGATCAGGAAAGCAAATCAACTGACGAAGGAAAAAAGCCAGACGATAACAACGTCGGTATACCATTGCCTTCAGCGGCAAATGCCGTTGCTATAACTCGCAAGCTTTCCGCCACAGATTTGTTTGAGCGACGTATCCTGCCAATCATGCGATCGGAAAAGTCGTCGAGTTGTAGGGAGTGCCATTTTTCTGGTGTGGAGCTGAGCAACTATATTCATGTAGACCAAGCCACGACGTTTGCAGCGCTACGAGACAGCGGATTGATCAACGTCGAGCATCCAGACAAGTCAAAAATACTGACATTTATTAGTCGCACGACAGACGACGTAAACCCATTGATTGCAAAAGTCCGAGCGGTTGAGTTGGCGGCTTTTCGTGATTGGATCCAAGCGGCCGTGGCGGATCCAACCCTACTGGCTTCAAAAACAACGGACATTGCACTTGGTACAAAGCTGCCCCTGCAAGTGATTCAGCATATGAGACGCGATCATGTTTTACGGTCGTTCGTCGAAAACGTTTGGTCGGAAATCGGTCGTTGTATTAATTGTCATTCCCCAGACAAAAATCAGCGGCTTATTGAGAAACATGGTGACCGTGTTTCTTGGATTGTGCCTGGCAATCCAATGGCAACCTTGAAAAATCTAGTCGCAGCCGGAAATATCGATATCGAATCGCCGGATGACAGCCTGGTCCTACTTAAACCAGCAGGCCTAGAGGATCATGGTGGTGGCCCAAAATTTGCGCCTGGTAGTCGCACGGACAAAAACTATCGCCGATTCCTCAACGACTATGCAAAGAGCGTGCAGGGCGAATACAAGACCGTTGAAAGTTTACCAGCACCCGCTCTTCAGGTTGCAATTCCCACGGGTCAGCATTTACGTGTTATTGGATTACCGGCAGGTCTGGGGCAAAAACTACTGAAGGTTGATATTTATCGCTGGACGGATGCCGGTTGGTCGGAAACTCGCTGGGGTACAGCTGAAAACCCAATCAATGGTAAAAAAAATATGTGGCAATCCATCGTGTTCTTTACCGCGCCGCGTGATTCACAACGGGCCGCGGATCTTGTGCGCGCGAAAGAGCGACCGTTACCAGCAGGTAAATATCTATTCAAGCTTTATTTGGATCGCACGGGCAAGACACGCGCAGATCGAGATTACGAGCTTGGTGAAATGGAGTTTCTTGGTGAAGTGGTTACCCAAGGATCTTGGCAGCCCGGATACCAACCTCCGAAAATCATACACGCTCCCGAATAATCAAGCGCCCACGTAATTTTGGATGAACGCTAAAAGCTGCCTACTTCCCAATGGCGATCCTTTAGCCCCAAGTTCATCTTGAGTTCTTTGTACCCTGAATACACAACGGGAACCATAAATAGCGTCAATAGTTCAATAGTCATGCCACCGATAACGGGCCAAGCCATTACGCTAGCAACATCCGCTCCTCGTCCTGTTGAAATAACCACAGGAATCAATGCGATAATGGTCGTAAACGTGGTCATCAGGCAGGGCCGGATACGTCGCAGGCCTGCTTCAGTCGTGGCATCGCGAATATCTTGGACCGATGTTAGTTTCTTACGAGTGAATATTTGATTGAGATAAGTCGCCATCACAATACCATCATCGACCGCGATGCCGAATAAGGCAATGAATCCGACCCAGACGGCCGTGTTGATTTCGATCGAGTTAAATGCCAACGCCAGCATGCCACCCGCAAAGGCGACGGGGATGCCTGAAAACACAGCTAGTGAAATCGGAATGTGTCGGAATTGCAGATAGATGATAAACAGATTGATGACCACGACGATCGGGATCGCCCATAAAAGACGGTTGTTTGCTTCGACTTGATTTTGAAATGAGCCCACAGCCTTAATCGAATAACCCGGCGGAATAATTAGTTTTTTTGCTTTTTGCGCCGCCCGCAATCGATCCTCAACCGCTCGAGCAGTTTCCACATCTCCCAGTTCACCTGTAGGGGAAAATGATACATGTGCGACTAAGCGGGCGTCTTCACTATTGATACCGCCAGGGCCCCAAGTTGTCGTCATGGTGGCCAAATTCGCCAAGGGCACTGTTTCGCCGGATTTAGTGACGATGGGGAGGCGATCAAATTCATCGAGTTGCTCTCGTAAATTTCGTTGATATCGAACTCGAATCGCGTATCGCTCGCGGCCTTCCACAGTCTGTGTAATTGTCGTTCCGCCGAGTGCTGCCGCAATCACTTGATTAACCATCGCGGTGGACATTCCAAATCTTGCCGCTGTGTCACGATTCACATCAAATTCGACATATGGTTTTCCTAACACAATATCTGGGCTAATCGTCCCCGGCTTGATCTCTGGTACATCCTCCAAGAAGGCTGCGATGTCCAAAGCTGCTTTTGACAACTGTGTTAAATCATCACCGTAGATGCGGATCGCCATTGTGGCCGTAATACCACTCTGCAACATTACCACGCGTCCTTGAATCGGCTGCAATTCTGATGCGGGAGTCACACCAGGCAGCGTTGCTACTTGGTTAATTTCCTTCCAAACGTCTTTAGACGTGACCCCAGGTCGCCATTGGTCCTTCGGTTTGAGCATGACGTAAGTTTCGATCATGGCCACGGGAGCGGGATCCAAAGCGGATTCGGCTCGGCCAATTTTCCCGAGCACATTTTCGACTTCGTGTATTCGCTTAATCAGGGTGTCCTGCGTTTGCAACACTTCCATCGCTTGCGATAAACTCGCAGCTGGGTACAACGTTGGCATATAGAACCAGCTGCCCTCATCGAGTGCAATCCAATCGTCCGATTTAAGCCCTTGCATCATTTCTTTGGTTTTGCCATACCCGGGCAGGTCCTCAATCGACGCACCAAAAAAGGCCGCTCCTTTTTCGAGTGACTTGAACTGTTTGTCGATACCGAGCCACGCTCCATATCCTAGTCCCATGATGACAATCGGGACGGAAAGAAACAGGAATTTATGAGCGAGAAAAAAACGTAATGTGGGCTCGTAAAAGAACAAAATAATTCTGCTGACAGGATTTTTTTGCAGAGGACGTAGTTTTTCGATCAACAGCCAATAGACAAGTGCTGCTCCGCATAAACCACTTATTAATGCAGAGAGAACACGTTGATCGGGGATGATTGCAGGCAATGATTCACTGAATCGGTAACTCACAAAACCAATGGTCGCGCCGCAAAGAAGCGTTGCCAGCCACCGCAGCTTTGCTTTAATTTGTGACGAATTTAGAATCAGGCGACTTAATAGAGGAACGATTGTGACTGCCACGATCAAGGCGGCGATGAGTGAAAATGTCTTGGTCCAGGCAAGCGGTGCAAATAATTTGTAGTCTCGCCCCGTTAGCAAGAAAACGGGAAGAAAACTAATGACGGTTGTCATGACGGCGGTGACGATAGCGGGCGCAACTTCGGTCGTCGCATCGACGATGATGCGCAATCTTGCCGATTTGCCGCCAGGCCGACCTATATCTTCCCAATCAGCTAGGTGGCTATAGATTGCCTCGGATACAATTATCGACATATCAACCATTGTTCCAATGGCGATAGCGATACCAGCCAGCGACATGATGTTGGCGTCGATGTTAAAAACGTACATGCCAATGAAGGCGATCAGAACCGCGATGGGTAGCGTGATTGCGACTACGACACTTGCTCGAAGGTTGAGCAAGAACAGTAAAATCACAATTGCGGTGATGATAATTTCGTCTTTGAGAACTGTCGTCAACGTTGCGATTGTTTCATTGATTAACCCCGAACGATCATAGATGACTTTTATTTTGACTCCATCTAAGCTCGGTTCTATTTGAGCAATCTTCTTTTTTACCTCATCAATGACGGCTCTTGGATTTTTACCAAATTGCATGGTAACAATACCACCGACCGCTTCGATTCCGTTGACATCCAACGCTCCTCGGCGAAACGCAGGGCCAATCTGTACATAGGCGACATCGCGGATTCGAGTTGGCAGACCGTTTTCTGACGTAATGACGGTTTGTTCAATATCAATAATCGCTTGTTCGACATCTTGATCCGCTCCGATAAATCCTCGACTACGGATTATCATTTCCATACCGCTCGATTCAACCGTCTTCGCCCCGACGTCTTGGTTGGATTCTTTGATAGCAGCCATCACTTGATTAAGTGAAATGTGATGAAAGCGAAGTTTGTCAGGGTCGACTTCGATTTGGTACTCGCGCACGTAACCGCCAATACTGGCAACTTCACTGACTCCGTCAACAGCTTCCAATTCAAATTTAACGACATAATCTTGTAGGCTGCGAAGATCGGCTAAATTTGTGTCTTTGGACGGCTCAAGAATATAGTACATGACTTGCCCGAGTCCGGTAGCGTCTGGCCCCAGCGTGGGAGTTACGCCAGCGGGAAGCGTAGCGGCGACGCTACTTAATTGCTCAAAGACTCGTGAGCGGGCCCAGTAGAAATCGGTACTGTCTTTGAATGTGACCTGCACAAAGCTATACCCAAATAGACTCTTTCCCCTGACGGATTCCGCTTCCGGCACACTGAGCAAAGCGACCGATAAGGGATAGGTAATTTGGTCTTCAATATCTTTGGGGGATCGACCAGGCCAGGATGTGTAAACGATGACTTGGTTTTGACCAATATTGGGAATGGCATCAATGGGTACATGTTGAAAGCTGTACCAGCCGCCAGCGATCACGAGGATCGTTAGGCACAGCATGATGAGGCGTTCTTTAATACAGAAAGATGTGATGGCTCGCAGCATTTTCTACTTCCCTTCCTGTGCTGACGCATCAACTTTGTCGTCTGTCTCGTTTTCAGTAACATCAAACGTGTTGATTAAATCACCACAGCGAAGCATCTCAGCACCATAAAAGGGATTGGCCAAACGATCGTTGTTCTGTAGCCAATCACCTTGGCCCTCTTTAACCATCGGGCAATAAAAATGATAAAACGGTTGCGGGTTATTGGTTCCGCGTACCATGGTTGCCAAGGGGGTAATGGATTGGCTGATCCATTTAAATTCAAGGCGGGCCTTAGCTAGTGATAGTTCATGGAGGTTTTGCGAGTGTTGAGAGATGCCTGATAACAACTCTTTCTCTTCATCCGTCCAACCAGTCGCGTCTGAACTTACTAGTGCAGTACTCATCGCATTCAATGTGTCGATACTCGTTTTCGTCGGTGTTTTATCAGACGTTAGCGTTTGTTTAATATCAAAATACGCCAAGTACAATTGCTCCAATTGCTCACCAGCATCGCCAGTTATACCGCGAGCGCTCCATTGGTCGAACTGTAGTGGTAGGTTTTTTGCTGAGATCATGTTGACGACGGTGGCGTTAATCACACTCACAGGGTTTCCGACGATTTGCATTTGGGAATCGATCAAATAGTTACCGGACGTCGCAACTTTTTCACCAGCGGATATGCCGGACAAAATGATCGCGCGATTTCTTAGCAACGTGCCCAAGGTGACTCGACGTATTTCAAAGCGACCAGGGGCGGTTTCAACATAGACCACACTATTGTCGCCGGCTAACAGGACGGCGGAACGTGGTATCGAAAGTGATTTAGGTTGATCGACCGGAGTGTCGCTAAAGCCGTATTCTTTCGTTGAAACAAGTTTCATCCCGCAGATTGGACAATCCCCAGGTGTGTCGCGGATCACTTGTGGATGCATCGGGCTGATCCACTTTCCGGCAAGTTCTTGGTCGTAAACATCACCGCTACTACCGATTGGTATTTCGATGGTGGCGCGGGCGTAATCACCTGGGCGTAATTCTTTGTTGGTGTTATCGAATTCGACTCGCACACCAACAGTGCGACTCGTGGTATTTACAAGAGGGTCGATAAAAGCAACACGCCCCTGCAGAATTGTGCCGGGCTTGGAAGCAATCTCTGCTTGGACCGTTTGCCCAAATCGAATGCGGGAAGCGTCCTCTGGATATAGCTTGAGGACGAGCCAGACCGTGGAAAGATCTGCAATCTGATAAATAGGCTCGCCAGCTTTGATGTATTTCCCCTCTTGGGTCATTTTACTAGTGACTGTGCCACCGATGGGCGAGTAGATCGTTAAGCGTGACTGGGCAATGCCGGTTTTGTCCAGTTCTGCGAGTTGTTCGGTGGTCATACCTAGTTCGACTAGCTTATGGCGTGAATTGGCGACAAGTTTGATTTGAGTTTCACGAATGATCTTTAAGGTGCTGGGCGTCATCTTTGCCAAAGCTCTGCCCGATTCGACATATTCAATCTGAGCGGCATACAGCTGAGGACTATAAACCACCGCGAGATGATCTCCGGCGTTGACGGATACTCCGGTATAGTCAGCAAATAGCCGTTCGATGCGACCATCGATGTATGAGGCAATGGTTGCTTGGCGGCTTTCATCGACTTCAATAGAACCGATGGTGTGTAATTCAGTCGTTACTAACTCTAGAGTGGCGATTGCTGTTTGAATGTTCGCTAATCGTCGTTTGGCTTGGGGGATCATGACGCTGATTTTATCGCCCGAATCAGACCCTGAAGGTGCGGGGGCCAATTCCATATCACAGATTGGGCAGCGGCCTGCGCTAGGCTGCCTAATATTTGGATGCATCGGACAGGTATAAACCGCTTCGGCGTGTTCATGGTCGAGGTTGCCGGCGGATTCACCAGCAGGCCCGATCCAGCCAACACGTTGCGCGATGCCGACCGTAACAAGAAATAAAATGCCAGCAAGCAACATAGCAGCTAGGAACATACCGGATGCCACGCAGCGCGAAAGCCACCAATTCCAGGACATCCTAGTAGGAGTTTGGACAGTAGCTGCGCTGTTCGGTTGTGTTTGTTCTGATTTGGTTTCTGGTTTTGTGGTCATTGTAGTTACACCATGAATGACTTGTTGGTTGGTATTTCTTAAAGTAGATGAATGAGAGGGATCGGGCTCGATGCTATAGCTGTGAACTATTGAGCAACTAGCCGCAGGGGCCCCATGAATTTCAAGAACTTAAAAAATACATAAATTTCTCTATACAAAATTACTCGTCAGATGCAGCGTCTTTTTCAGCATCTTTCTTTTCAACGTCCTTGTCAGCGTCGTCGTGTTCATGATCCTTGTCGGCAGGGTCATGATCACCATGTTCGTGATCACCATGTTCGTGATCACCATGTTCGTGATCACCATGGTCGTGATCACCATGGTCGTGATCACCGTGTGCTTCATCTGCTGAAGCGAGCTTCGCTGCTTTGTCAGTAGCGGAGAGCTTGTTCCATTTGCCATCACAACTTGGGCAACAGAAACCAACAAGTTTGCCATCAAATTCGACGGTTCCACCATCTTCGGTAACAGCTGATCCCATAATTGGGCACAGTTGGTTTACGGGAGTTAGAGTGACGTCGACTGCGGGAGTGTTTAAAGATTCCGTATCGGATTCGCTACAACCGGCAACGGAAACAAGAACGATTGAAAGTAAAGCAAGGTAACGCATAATAAACCTCTTTTAAAAAATTTGTGTAATACAAGATATTTGTAGCACGTGTAAACAAATAAGGTGTTCGCATATGTTTGCGTGGACGCACAACAACAGCGTTGGAAAAATCCACCAATAAAAATTAGCGGATGGGCATTCGTGGCGATCTCAGAGCAGAGATGCCAATTAGAATTCTGCTTAGGTCAACCAGACACTTAGAACAATTTGCGCATATCTAGGCATGCGCATCGCAGACACAGGTGTGATAACTTGGGTAGGCTTAGCAGCGACCACATATTGATCGTTGTCACTGTGCGATATAAAACCGCAAACAAAGCTGACTGGGACAAGCTCACTGAACATTCGGTTTTGTGGCGGCAGCAATGGTTCATTGTGCTGCACGTAGCAATCACAGGTGTGGCATGACACAGTATTCAAGTTAGTTGTATTGGTGACAGATTCTTCTGGGGCCGCACAGCAGGTAGCCGCAGCCGTAGCGAGTTGCACTTCACAAGCGCAATCTTCCAGTGCATTCATGTCTTGCGTGTCTTGTATGCTTTGTGCACATGTTGCATCAGCGGGGTTGCATAGGCAGCTCAGCGCCCAAGTTGGCGCAATTGTCTGCAGCATAAGCAGAAAAGCGGTGGCAACCATCGTTGTTTTATGAATGTGCTTAGACAAAGCAATAAACTCCGGAAATTCATCAAAATCTTAAGATGCTTCTTGTACGGTTATAGTATAGCTTCGTTCATTTCGTGAAAACGGGTTTTTTTGCTTAAAAGACCGTTATGCCCTTTCAATGACCTAGATACGAATTTATTATTTTTCCAACGGTGATTCAATAAACCGCGTATTTCCTATGGTTTAATGCAATATTTCCCGTAATTTAGACGATTTGCGCTACGAAGAAGTGATTATTTCCGTGTTAAAGCGATAAGTAAAAAATGTGTAAAACTACTATCCACAGCAATCGTCTGGGACTTTATTTACCACTCATATTGGGTGTTTTATATATGTCTGGTTGCGCAATTAATCTACCCACGCCTCGACACCCTCAAGCTTCTTTAATTAAACCTAGTCGTTTGCTAGCCGCTAATTTTACGAAAGAAGATCAACATTCGTTCCCCGTGAACGTACCAAATTCCGTTAGCTCTGCTGCAGTCGAAAAACAAGCAACCGAACAAGCACTGGTTGAACCTTTGCAAACACGGAGCGAACTGGAGCAATGGTCCCTAGAGCACAACAGTGAGATTCAGCGATTAGGCTTAGTGTTTGAGGCAGCGACCGCCAAGACACGATATGTCGATTCACTACCAGATCCGAAAATCGGTGCGAACTTCTTTGGTCGTCCGATCGAAACCGCAACAGGGTCACAGCGTGGCAGTATCAGCCTTAGTCAAATGATCCCCTGGGTTGAAACACTTGATGCAAAACAACAAGTGGCAACGCTTCAAGCATTAGCCGCTAAGGCCGATTATCGTAGTGCTCGGTTGCAAATATTGTCGCAAGTTCGTGTTGGGTGGTTCCGACTTTACTTGATTGAACAACAATTCGTGGTGACCAAAAATAATCAGCAAACGTTGCAATCGTTGATCGATGTCGCCAATTCTTTGATCGCGGCCGATAGAGGTTCGTCACGAGACGTGTTGTTGGGCACCCTTGAACTTACCAAACTTGAGGAACGTCTTACGCGTCTCAAGCAGCAACGCACGAGTCAAATCGCTAGTCTCAATCGTTTGATGAATCGGTCGCTGGACGCCAAGATAGTCTCGCCAGAAAAAATCACCCTCTCGATTCCAGGGCAATCACAAGCCGACCTCGTAAAGATTGCTTTGCAGTCTCAGCCGGAGATTCAAGCCGCTCGCTTGCGCAGTCAAGCCAAAAAATGGGGTGTAACTGTTGCCCAGCTAAGTCGGCGTCCGGACGTTACGGTCATGGCGAGCTATTTTGTTACCGACGACAACCGCGCACCAAACCCGAGCTTGAAAGTTGGTGAAGATCCTTGGTTCTTTGGTCTCCAAGTGAGTATTCCAATTTGGGACAAAAAATACAATGCCCTCGAGGCAGAAGCGAAACATGTATATGACGCTTCTACTTTATCGATCGAGACACTGACTGACCGGACCGCGACAATGATAGTCCAATTGTTAGCTGAAATAGGTCGTGCCGATGAGACGGCTATTCTATATAAGGACACGATCATTCCGCAGGCGCAGCAAACGTTAGCGACGGATCAATCTGCCTATGCTAAGGGCGAGGTAGAGTTTGATCGTCTGATCCGCGATTTCCGTAGTTTGTTGACGCTGCAACTTGGTTATCACCAAGCGATTACAGACAGAGCCATTGCCGTTGCCGAATTACAGCGAGTAGTCGGCGAAAGCACGCCCCTGCTCGACTGAACAGAAAATCTCGCTGGTGGAGCCATGCTGCATTGTCACCACGAAAATCACTGGTTGAATACTTCAGAGCATTGTCGGCCGCACCTTGGTATTGTTTGCTGCCAATTTACGATTGCAGTCTATTTTTTCGTCGGTGTCTTTTTGCCACTTGGAAGTACGTTGAAGTTACCACGTTGGGCAGGTTGCAGTTCGAATTTTTCGCCGGTCAGTGCTGCGATCTTTTTTTGTTGCTCTTTGGTAAGCACTTCACCAAGGATTTGTTCTTGCGATTCTTTCCGCATACGTTGGTATTCCAAGGCCAGCTCACGATTGGCGGCAAGATTTTTTTCTCGAAGTTCTTTTAGTTGCTCGGGAGTAATTCCAAGTGCATCCGCAAGTTTAGGATTTTGAAACGCATAAGCACCGCCAGATTTCATTTGCATCTGGTACTGTATTTGTTCTAACCGACTTTTCTGTTTTGGCAGTAGGATTTGGCCGATTTGTTCTTCCAGCAGTTCTTGATGTACTGTATTCATTTCAGCATAGAATTCTCGCCGTTTTTCGGGAGCGATATCGGCAGCCCCTTTGTATACTTCTTGACGTCGGGCTTGGATATCTTTTACTACGGCGGTTATTTTTTTAATTTGTTCCGCTTCTAAAGTTAGCTCATCTTGAATTTGCTTCATCCGTAATAAATACTCCGGTGATGCCCCACCAAAGAACCCACCCGATACCGACGAGGCAAATATTTGTTGTCCGCCGCCTTGCGGTAAGAAAACGGTGGTGCCTTGAGTCGCTAAAAAGGTTTGGATAGCCTCAGGTACTGCGAGCCCTTCAGCCTCACCTGAAATTTGAATTACGATGGATGCATCCTGCGCTTGACCGTTGGTGGTCATAAACGCAACTGCCAAAAGCATTGACAAGGTTTTGGTGTGTATTTTGAACATGCTGATGTACCTTTTATATTTGTAGGGATGGGGAATTGAACGTTTAACCTACTGGTGGTGATTGTAGTTATGCTGCCGGCAGTCGTAAAGTTGTCTTGCCCTCCCGTCGGGGGATTTTAGAACGTGTGGTATTTGAAACGAAGCCAAGTCTCAGTCGGCTTGGCTCTTAAGCCGCTCAATTCGTGTCGGTTCATTGGCGACGAGCCAAGCATCTTTACTTAGTAATTCCCATGCCGATCGAAAGTGAAGTTGTGCCTGTTCTGTTTTCCCTAACGCTAACAAACATTCAGCCTGTTCTTCCCACACATATCCATCGGGCTCTTGTCCCAATTCTTGCCACCTGCGAACAACTTCTGCTAGCGTTGTCAGTGCTTCTTCAAAAAGCTCGAGCATTCGTTGTGCGTGAGCCACTGTCCACAAGGCGATTACCGTTTCCGCTGTCCAGCCTTGGGCGAGTCGAAATTGTAATCCTTTTTGAAACAGCTCCATCGCTTGTTCATAATTTCCCTGCTCTTCATATGTCCATCCCGTGTTGTTATAAAGTGGCCCCAGCCACTTGGTGACGAGTGGATTGTCAGATTGCTCGGCTAATGCCATCGCCTGCTCGCTCCAACTCAGTGCAATTTGCGCCTCGGCAGCGATAGCCACCATGTGTGCTGCGTCCATTGCTAGCGGGTCTTCCTTTGAATCAACGGCTAACTTCCATGCTTGTTCAAACATTTCCACTGCGGGTTTTTTTTCGCCGGCGGAGTTGTACACTCGGCCTCGCTCCAACAGATAATAAATCTTGGTGCGGGGGTTACCCTTGGTAAGTTCAGACTGAATATGATCTAGCAACTGATGGGCTGCGGCATACTCCATTTGTAAACCGAGTGTGCGCGCTACTTGTGTTTGCACTTCGATTTGATAAGCGACAGTACTGTCTGCTGCGGTTTCCGAAAGATGATCCAATAATCGTTGTTGGGTATCTTTGGGTTGTTGAAAATCCCAGATTGCGGACCAAGGAGGTGGGAAGTCAGTGTATGAGTGCATGTCGCTTTGAGAGGTTGTGTCGTGCTTACGGTATGATAAGACTTCCGTCTTCGTTGAATTCAAAAGCGCCAAAGGCGACTTCCCACAGGTGTCCATCAGGGTCAGCAAAATAGCCGCTGTATCCACCCCAGAAAGTATCATCAGCGGCTTTAACTATTTCTCCGCCCGCTGTCTCTGCTAGCTGCAGGACTTGATCGACCTCTTCACGCGTTTTGGTATTGTGCGCGAGTGTAATTCCCGAAAACGAACCCCGATCGGATTGTTGGTTTGGACCAACATCAGCGGCTAACTCACTTAAAGGGTAAAGCGCTAAACAACTGCCTGTCGTTTGTAAAAAAATAATTCCTTGGTGGGGTTCTCGCGTCGTTGGGAAGCCGAGGCCCTGATGATAGAATTCCCACGATCGTTGCAGGTCGGTAACACCGAGCGTAATGATGCTAATGCGAGGTTCCATGGATTTGTGTCTCTGTGGCGAGTTGTGAGGGCACTGATCCGATTAAGCGCGGATTCGATCAATTGTTTGTTTGTCACGATCGTCAGGACCTAGTTGGTCTTTGACGCCCATGGCTCCGAGCATTGTGTTGTAAACGTCAATACCTTCGGCTCCGACATCCATGATTTGGCCAGTTTTGAATCGTCCGTTGGCGCCGGTGATTGCGTGGAACACACCCGAGAGTTCGCGTTTGACATCATTGTGTCGACCGTCGCCAGACTCAGTGGAAATTGTGATCATTGAGTTTTCCATGATCGTGCGATCATTGACTTCTAGTGAATCCTTGTCGTTAAGTTGATGGAGGAAGTAAGCAACTTCCCGCATTTTCATATGAGCGTGGGCCCGTAGTGCTTCATTCTTTTTATTTTCATTAAACTTGTGCCACCATTCATGACTGCACCCTTGATCACCACTGGCATTGTGTTGTTGAGCATCATCAAAGGACCAACGGTGCTTTCCGTCATATTCATATTCACCCTTTAAACGAATACGTTCACCGGCGGCCAAGAAGGTCAACGATCCAAATCGTACTCGGTCCATTTGAATGGACAACGCATACAAATCCGCCATCAAACGCCACTCAGTCGTAAGTTGCTCTAACGTAATATCAATCCCTTGTCCGCCTGGGTCGGAGGCACCACCGTGAGGTATTTTGGATCTCAGCGGACGTTTGGGTGCCTGGGGGTCAGCAGCGAGGGCAAATGCACGTTGTTCGTATTCTCGAATCCGATCTAAGTGGTCTGCGATGCGAGATTTAGACTTAGCTCCCAGCGGTGAATTGGCACCCGTGTAAAAATGAAAGTCATCGATGACGGAGTCCAACACACTTTGTTTCAACGCTCGGCGTCGAGCATCTTTGTTACCACTGGCTAAAGCGACGGAACCAAAAACGCGAGCGAATAGATCACGAGGTTTTTCTTGAATTGTGGCGGCAACCGTACCGTCTTTGTTGTAACTATGAACATATCGCCCGACACGACTACGGCGGAAGAAAGTTCCGCCAACCAACGTGGGAACAACGCCTGTGGGTTGCCCAGCGGGATAATGGGCTTGCCGGACCAATTGCTCAATAGAGGCACCTCCCGCTCGCGCTTCACCATCAGGTGCACTAGCCGTAAAAGCCCCAGCGGCACCATCATAGTGCGCATTGATGCCACTTTCGTCACAGCGGATTTGGTTGACGTTGCGCATGATTAACAGCTTTTCGGCGAGCGGTTTCAAGGGCTCCAGAACATCATCAAAACCTTCCGCTTGCAGCGGTGCAGGAATACCGAGGCCAAAGAAAATATTGAATGCTCTGATTGGTACGTCATCTTTCGCTGCAGCGACAGCGGGTTGAATCATCTCCTCGAGAAGTGGCAACCCGATGGAGATTGAGCCGAATCCTTTGAGCATGGTTCGACGATTTATTGTTTTTGCAGACATATAAAATCCTTGGCATATTCCAAGCTTTTGCGGAGCTTAGGTCTATTTGTAGTCATCAGTATATTATGGCGTGATAGTGTGATTGGTGGAAAGAGAAAATGAAGATTAGCTTATAGGTTTTATTCAGTTTGGGTTTGAGTAAGCATCACGAGGTCACTCGTCAGGATGGCTGTCATTAAATCTTGATATGTTCCTTCATGGGCCCATGCGGCAGTGTGGATTTGATTGATAATCCTAGCATCTGTAGCAGCCAGCGGTCGCCCCAGGGCAAATTGTGTCAATTTCCAAGTTATTGTTTCTTGGACTCGACTATTATTTGCAAGTAAATCCATAAGTTCACTCGGGGACTTGTATTTTATGGCGGTAGCTGTTCCGGGAAATAATATCTCACCGTCTGCTCGCAATTTGTTCCCGTGTTCGTCTTGATTATTGAAAACGCCGATACCATTGAATTTTTCAAGTCCAAACGCGAGAGGCTCGAATTTGCTGTGGCACCCAGTACAGGCGGAGTTCGCAATTCTCTTCTCAGCAATACTGCGCTGCGAGAGCCCTTTTTTCACAGCAACGGGTGTGGTGTCGAGTCCGGGAGGTGGATCGTTAACGGCACCGCGAAGTATATCGTTGAGTAGAAATAACCCACGAGTTACCATCGAGGCATCATCGCCACCGACTGTCAGTATACTGGCATGGGTGAGAAAACCGCCGCGTTCAGGAACATCGCTCAGGTCATAACGCTGTAGTTCGTTTTCGGCGGAATTGGTTTGTGAAGCGATTCCGTAGAATTCGGCGAGTTGTGGTGTGGCGTAGGTGAATTGGGCATTGAAGAGATCGGATAAGGGGCGTTTTTGCTGCCAAACGATATCTTGAAAAAACGCAACGGTTTCCCGCTGCATGTCCTGGGCAAGTGAGGTGTTCCAAGCGGGGAATCGTTTTGCATTGGGTTGTAAGTTACCTAGACGATCAAGATCGAGCCATTCTGTAATAAATCGAGCGGATTGTTTTTTTGCCAGCGGATTTTCAAGCATGCGTTTGACTTGAGCAGCGACGTCAGCGGCATCTTGCAGACGGCCGTCTTTGGCAGCTTGCATCAACTGCTGGTCTGGAGATGTACCCCACAGAATATAACTCATGCGTGATGCCATTTCGTAATCACTCACGGGCCAAGCTGATCCGTCTCCGCGTTGATGCTCTACTCGATAAATAAACCGAGGCGATTGAATCATGGCTTCAATGATCAGCCCAACAGCCTCATTGTAGGAACCGCCGGTGCTGGCGATGGTAGTGGCTATTCCGCTGTAGATGGAAATCTCTCGATCGTCTAATGGCCCGCGGAGGATCCACCCGCCCATGTTTGCAACAAAGTCACGCATCGTATCATCTGTGGAAAGCTTACGGCTTTTAGAGAACCGTGCCGCAAATTTGGATATATCCACTTGCTGCACGATTTGTTCAGCGAGATGTGCATAGGTTTCGATGTGCTTTAGATCGACATTGAGGTTGTAGGCGGTGTTACTGAAACCGTCGGCACGTATATCTGGGGGCAGCAGCGTGGTGGCTTGCTCTGCAATATCAACTCCGATCGTTTGCTGAACGGTTCCGATATATTCTGAAATTGTAAGTCGTTGTAACCAGATTTCAGAAGGGCGATTGTTAGCATACAGTGCTTGGTCAATAACATCGACTGTCCAAACAGCTCCGTTCTTAATCCATTGCTGCAGGTCTTTGATTTCCTTTTCGGTAAGTGCTGTTCCTTCCGGTGGCATATCTCCTGAGATAACTTGCGCTAACAGCAAGCTCTCATTTGGTTTGCCCGCTAGGATGACTTTGCCACTTTCCCCTCCTTTAAACGCATCAGTTTTTCGAGCTAGATTCAACTTGCCTTTGTGACTCGTGGCGCCGTGGCAGCCAAGGCAATTTTTGGCAAACAGCGGTGCGATTTTGGATTCAAAAAACTGTTCGTGGCGTCGTTGGGCTAGCACCTCGTCGGTTTTCGCGGCAGGTCCAGCCTTATAGTTTTGAGTGACTTCTGTGGCAGACAACGGGCGACTATAGATGGCGACAAGGTGCATTGTGCCAAGCCATGGTCGGCCTCCGCTCGCCTCGTCTGCCAGAGACAAAGCAAAACTGTCATCCCAGTTTCCAAAATCACCTTTGATCTGCGCAGTGGCTTGCTGTTGGCCATTGATAAATATGCGAGTGGTCCCGTCCGCTTGGCGAGTGAAGAGGACGTGTGTTAAACGGGTGGTGGCAGTTCCGGCAGGGGTTGGTGTGGATGGAATGCCGTTGGTTGTCGTGGCGGTTGTCCGCAGCCGCACATCATAATGATTCGCGTCTTGGCCCAGAGTGAAATTGCGGGCGCTCGTGTTACCAGAGAGAGTGACCATCCGAGCCGGACCGTCCTGACGGTCGTTGACCGGATCTACCCAAGCTTCGATGGTGAGCCCTCGGGTTCGTTTGGCGAAATCGATGATTTTTCGCGCGGGTGCCGTAGATTTGATCATGGTGGCACTGTTCACTTGAAGTGCACCAGCGAGCCATTTGACAGCATCGTTGTTAGCGATTTTTAAGTTAAGTGCAGTACCGTTTCCAGAACGGTCGAAAACCGTATCGCCTTGTCCCGCTGCAAATGTATAAAGGACTTGTAAACCCGCGCGTACTCGAACGGTATCTTGAGCGGCAGTATGTTGAATACCGCCAAAAAGAACTGTTAGTACGACGGCTGCTGTGAAAAAACGGTGCACGCGAATGGTCTCCAATAATATCACTGTAACGTAGTTCTATTGTAACATCGCTATGCTGCCGGCACATATTCCTGCGGGTATCTGAATTGCGAATGAACACGAAGTAGTACGAGTCATTAAATAAGCGGTGGTTCATTTAAACTCAATGATTACCGGTTCCAACAACGGTCGCAGTAGAACTTCGGCGCCTATGGGTGAAACGTGGTCATTGTCGGCATAGAGAACTCCCCGCGAGACCGTAATAATAGATTGATCGTGCGCATCAAAACAATGTTCGGTTGGATCTAAGAGAAATACGTTTTCAAACTTCGCCGTGACTTGTTCCATGATTTCGTGTGCGTGTAGTTGGCGTTGTTGATGAGTTTCTCGAGTAACTCCCACCGGAATGCTATCTCCGTTCAATGCCGCCCGCACAACTTCATGCTCGGGATTTCGAATTTGATACGGTACTTGCTCAATGAGAAACACACGTTGTACAGAACTTGATAGCTTCTGTAGCGTTTCATGCAACCGACGCTCGAAGACTTGTCGAGCATCGCTGGGAGTTTTAGAGGTTGTTTGCTGGTCTGAGATG
>DTSG01000391.1 GCA_012965455.1 Planctomycetaceae bacterium
AATTACTGCATTACACCAACTTTGTTTCTTACCCGGCAGCTTGGGTCGACGCGAATCGCAAAAACAAAGACTTTCAAACTCGCGCGCAGATACTCAAGCAAGAATTAGCCACTGCAGATAATGACCCCTTGCTTAAATTGTGGGCTCAACGAGGAGGTAACAACAAGAAAGGTGCCAGTACCCGCGCGCAATTACTGGCGGCACCATATTTCGCAGCGCTGAATGAAATCATGGCGCGAGAAATATTAACATTGCAGACATCTTATTATCGCAACTCCGCGCCAACATCGGTGCGGCCAGATGGCGTGAAATACTTCGCGCAATGGGCACAGAAGTTCCCAAAAGACGAGTTGGTTGCGGTGCAATATGTCGCCATGGCAATGGATTACGGACTTCCGGAAGAATGTAAGTTAGCCTTGCAGCACATGTTGAGGTTCAATCCAGCGAAAAATGACGCAGATTTAAATCGACGGATGCTGATCTGTGCTGGTCGCAATGAAGACCTTAATTTGGCGAAGCAAACTTATGGCTGGATTAAACGAGAAGAACAACAGCATGGTGTGAGTTTGGCATATTTAGCCACGATGGGCGATGTGTTGACGACATTGAAGTTAACCGACCTCGCGAAAGAACGTTATCAAACGGGGGCAAATTCCGCGGTTTTGTCAGCCGACGGTCGTGAATGTGTTCGACGCTTAGTTGTGATTGAACAAGACCGTGCCAAAAAAATTCAACTTCTGCAACAAGCCTATGCCAAGCCATCCGATCAGTTTGGGGGTTTGTGCTTGGAAATTACAGCCATACATTTGGTTCCAGAAGAAGGCAAGACGGTTGACTGGAACGTGGTGTTAACCTTACTCGAGAAGTGTCAGTTGCGCACGTTAGAATCCCCATTTCGCGCCACGGGGTTTGATGCGAATACAGTGGTCGGTTATTTGTCGGCCGTCCGCAATGATGAATCATTAGACGTTGCTCAACGCCAAAAAATACTGCAACGATTTGTCAAACTAAATCAAACGACGGTCTCAGCGGTTGCTCAATTGTTGTTGTTGAATGACCCAGATGTTACTCAGCCAGGCATCATGCCGAGTTTGTTGCTGTTTCAGCGAGCGACATATCAATCGGGTGAAGATTATCGAGGCTTTGATCAGTTAACTCAATTTGCAAAGGCAGCGGCAGCCAATCAGCGACATGTTGTCGCCACTATCTTGGGCACGGGAATCTTGGCCAACTTTTCCGCCGTTGATGAAAATCGTCGCAAGGCAGTCCGTGATCTTGTTAGCCGTAGTTACACTCAAATCGGCGAAGTCGGTTTGACGATCGACGAGGATAGCCCGATTGCACCGTTGCTACAAGCCGCTCTGTATTTGAGACTCGGTGATCAAGACCTAGCCTTTGAAATGTATAGCGATAACAGATCATTATTCGATGAGCATCGAGCATTGATGCCCGTCGATTTAGTTGAGTTTGTCGTGCAGCGTTTGATTGCCGCGGGGGGTGACGAGAATTTTAACTATGTGGAAGATCTTGTTAGAACGTGGATTGTTAACAATAGCGAATCCGATCAAGTTGGCATTGATGCCAAAGCGACCATGCAATTGTTGTTGGCGCGCAATTACTTCCAAGCTCGACGATTTGACATCGCGCGCAGTGAATTTACGACCGTGGTAAATCGGTATCCAGATACGTCGCAATCAATGGACGCTCAATTTGGTATTGGCGAGTCATTTATGGAACAGCGAGTGTTCGACCAAGCACAATTGGTTTTCGATAAATTAAGTAATAACACGGAAACTTTGATTGTGGTCCGAGCGGAGTTTCTACGAGGAGTGTTGTCGTTTCGCCGCGGTGACCGTGATGAAGCACGTGATATTTTCCGCAGTGTATTGGAACGAGTTCCCGACGTTGAACTCGCAAATCAAACACTCTACAACTTGGCTGAAATCTATCGTGTCGAAGAACGTTATATAGACCAGCTTAACTTATTACGCACGATTGGGCGGCTAGGCCGTAATAGTAAGAATCGACACAATCCCGGTTCTCCTTTGTCTATCGTGGTACACGATAGTGACTTAGGTATTAGCCGCGGACATAATCGCATCCCCGTACTGGTTTCCACGAGTGGCGGGGATCAAGAGTTAGTATATTTGATTTCATCGGGAGCTGGCAAAGGTCTGTTTCGCGGTGATTTAGATACACATCTCGGTGAACCGACTCCGGGAGATGGGACTCTACAACTGGTAGGAACGGACATTATTAAATGTGACTATCCAGAAGAATTCCGCCGGGAGTTCAAAAGCGTTCCGCTGTCGGATGTGGATATCCGGATTGCTGCAAATGCCAAGTTTGAGATTGCCAGTAGTATCGATGCGGACCAAGAAGATGTGAGTTTTAGTGATACGCTTATTCAAGAACAAATCGGTCAGCAGGATGAGCGGTTGAGTCAATCTCGCAGCGTGAATCAAGTCAAACCGGGCAATCCACTATACATCTATGTGGAAGATCCCGATCAAGATCGCTCCCAAGAATTAGATAATCTTGTCGTGAAACTAGTTACTGACAGTGGTGATGAGGTCCAAGTCGAACTGATGGAAACAGGGCCACACACGGGGATTTTCGAAGGATCTCTGAAAACTGCTGAATTGCCTGCGGGTGCCTTGGCGACAGACTCGGCTATCGACCATAGTCCATTAATGACAATTGACAACTCAACGGATACATTTTGGTTGAGTCAGCCCGACGGTGCCACTCCGAAGAATCTTACGGTCGACATGAAAGATCTGTATGAAATATCACGAGTCAATATTGCCACGCCAGACGCCGAATCGAATCGCCCCATTCGCCTCGATGTATTGGGCAGTTACGACGGTGAATTTTGGTTTAGGATGTCCAGTTTCCCGCGCCGCATTGAAGTGCAACAACCCCAGTCTGTAAAACTACAAACAGTCTCTGGTGTCCAACAGACCGTGATCATGGGTAACCACCAGTCGTATCGTAATTGGAATCAAGTTAACGCATTGATCAATAATGACAGTTTGACTTGGACTGAGGTGCAAGGTTCGCTGTTGCATCAAGAAGAGATTCCAGAAGGTGAATCTGCCAAGGCTCGATCCGTGGTGTGGTCAGGGTTGTTTAACATGGAATCGAGCGGGGCTGTTCGCTTCCGCGTACGAGGCAATACTACTGGATTAGTGGTCAACGGTATTTTGGAAATGCCTTTGGCCGGTGGTATGCAAACGGTAGACGTGTGGCTGGAAAAAGGAACACACACATTGCTGGCATTTAGCGCATTTGGCAATCAGGCCCAAGGTGGGGCGTTGGAACATGCAATCGCTAGTGTGGATTCACAGCAAGTGTTCGTGCAGCCGATGCGGTCAGAGCAGTTCGTTGTAGCGCCACCGCAGGTCGCCGTTGAAGTGTTGACGGCGCCTAAAGTGACGAGTCGAGTGAATGTCGATACGGCCGAGTTGCAAAAGATGACCGAAACGTTTGTCGTGGAAGAAAAGGGTGAATTCAAGGTAACCAAAAACTGGAGTGCCGTCGAAGATGGACTCACTTTGCAACTCGCAAATACAGCTCCTGGCATGTATGAACTGTGGCTTGATTATTCCAATGCTGGTGGCACGAACTCAGTCGTTATTAACCTCGACCAGCAGTCGGTTGAACATTCGTTGGTCAACACGGGCTCGTGGGACACTTATCAATCCGTATTTGCAGGACACGTGCTGCTCGAAGCAACCAGTAAGAATGCACTGCAATTCAATCCGGTAAACGCCTCGGCTAATTTGATGGAACTCAAAGGCGTTGAGCTGCGTCCTATTTCTCGCGATGCACTTGTGCAACACGACAATACTTGGGAATTTCGTTTTCCCGAGTATGAAGTCCGCTATACCAAAATTGTCATTCATGAATATAGCGGCGATTCGGTTGCTATTAATCAAATTGAAATAGGTAATGTTCAAACTAATAGCGTGCAGATTCCGACTGAGGATGACCTGCTAGCGCTGGCTAACAACGACATCCTGGAAATTGCTGCTGGCGACCACGTAGTAGCAACATACACGGATGAGAACACGCAAAACGAACATGATACTAGTCAGCTTTTAACGCGGGAGTTAACAGCAACTTATAACAATGCAGTGATCAATGCGATCGCGTACAACCTTAGGCGGGCTGGTGGTGGCGGAGTGTCAACTCAGCGTAAAGAACTAATGCGCGTCGACCCAGGTGAACGCATTGTGATTGAAGTAATTGATTACGATGAGGATCGGTCGAACGAAGTCGATACCATTTCAGTCGAAGTTACCGTAAATGGCAGCGAACCCCTCGTGCTCGAAGCAACGGAAACGGATAAGAATACAGGAGTGTTCACTCGTGAGATTGACACAGCTGCGGAAGAAACGGAAGGCGCTTTAGTCGTAGCCGTAGGCGACATTGTCGAATTGAAATATTTGGATCGCCAGAATACTTTTCCAGGTCATACCGTTCCCCGCGTCCGCCGCGTATTTGTCAATGAACCGACAGATGCTGTAGTACGAATTATTCCTTCGCTAGCACATCGTACCGCAGGAGCAGTTTTACCTCGGGCGGAATATATATCTGAGAAACTTAGTGGGCTCAATGACTCTGATCCTGCCAATGGGGATAATGTTATCGACACCGCTGAAACGGTTGATGCCACTGAAACGGCTGATGCCACTGAAACGGCTGATGTCCCTGAAACGGTTGATGCCCCTGAAACGGTTGATGTCCCTGAAACGGTTGATGCCCCTGAAACCAATCAGCTAGAAACGGCGGCCGTGGCCTTTGCAGTTCCGTTGCTCGTAGAGGTTATTGACCCAGACCGCGCCAAGGACTCGGGCAGCGTTGTGAATGTCGTTTTGGTAACAACGGGTGGATCTGCGGTCGTTGTTGAATGCGTTATTAGCAATGCTCATTCCGATTTGCCGCGGAGTACAACCGATAATGAAGCATTATTGGCGGGCCGCTTTGTGGGGCAAGTTATTATGCAGCTCGGCAGTAAAGATACTCCCTCGGTCATCCCGCTCACCGCCGAAATGCCACGTGGATTGATCGGGCGCGTTCACGATGGCAAAGAGGAACAAGAGTTGTTGCCAGGATTAGTGGCAATGGTCTTAAACGTTACCGGCACCGATACCATCAATCTGCGATATAAGGACGAAATTACTCCGGCCGACGAAGAAATGATTCGCTCCCATACTGCCCGACTCGTAGTCACGGGAGAACTGGCGGTGACTGATCGAGAATACGAAGAATCTGTGGAACAGCTACATGTAGGTGAGAAGATATTTTTGCGTGTGAATGATGCGGACCAAGATGTGAGTGACGAACGCGACTCCGTTGAAATCACGCTAACGACAATACTTGGTGAACGGGAAACAATTAAGTTGATTGAAACGACGGTGCACAGCGGTGATTTCACCGGTGCTTTTATGTTAGCAGCGAACGAGAACCCGGTGGCCGGCAATTTGCAAGCGAACGATCCCATTATTGAAACTAATTTCGGGGATGTGATTACTGCCACCTACAACGATCTACGGTCTGCCGACTCTGTTGATCCGTTGGCACTGACCACAGAAATTCCCGTGGTGGTCGGCACAAACGGTTTAGTGGCAGCGTTTTCGAAGGCTTTTAATGATGAAACATTGGCTGTTGAAACCAAGTTTCGTATCGCCGAAAGTTATTTTGAGTTGTTCAAAAGCCATAAAGAAATTGGCCGCGACGAGGAACAATTGGTAGATCTGGAATCCGGTCGTCGGATATTGCAGGAAGTGATGGAGGATTATCCCGATCCTAAATACGTTCCGAGGATCAGCTACTTGCTTGGGCAGTTTTCCCAAGAGTTAGGGCAATGGAGTCAAGCCATTGCATCGTACGAAGTGATACTGCAACAATACGCTGATCATACACTCGCTCCGGACGCCCAATTCAAATTGGCTCAATGCTATGAGGAATCAGGGGACTTCGACGAAGCGCTTGAAGCGTATGTCACATTGGCAGCAACGTTTCCCAGGAGCCCTTTGATTGCTAGCGTTATGATTCGCATTTCGGACCATTTCTATAAATCCGAAAACTACGTGATTGCCGCTCAAGTTGGTGAAAAGTTCTTGGAGAAATTTGAAGCGCACGAGCATGCCCAGCGAATGGCTTTTCGTGTTGGCCAAGCATATTACAAAAACGAAGAGTTTGTCCGAGCCGCTGAATCCTTCGACAATTTCACGAAGCTGTTTCCTGATGATTCTTTAGGCGCAGATGGCTTGTTCTGGAGTGCTGAAAGTTACCGCATGGCTAAAAATAATCAACTTGCTTTTCGGCGTTACAACCGCTGCCGGTGGGATTTCCCGGCGAGTGAAGCAGCGAAGTTTGCTAGAGGCCGTTTAGCGCTACCGGAGATGCTAAACCAGTTTGAAGCGGAAGCTAACAGCATTGATAATGACAACTAAGAAATAACCCTCAAATTGAAACTGCAGAAAGTACGAGAATATGATTCGTCGACTGAATCGACTAAACCAGTTTGCACCTATAGCTAACACGGCCCTAACTTTAAGCTTAGTCATTTTGTTGTGTGTGCTGCTGGCTAAGCCAGCAGTGGCTCAAGATGATATTCTCGGTGATATCAAATCGGATGCAACTCAGCAAAATACTTCGAATGATTCCAGCGCAGAACAATCAGTGGCAGACGCCGCTACTACGGTTGCGGACGACGAAGCTACAAATAGCTCTGCCGGTGCTAGTGAATCAACAAGTTCAGCAAGTGGCGATGCAGTTGATGCCGAGAATTCAGATGAAGAGTCTGTAGATTCCGCCGCTGAGGCGACTGCATCCGCGAGTGGTGTGATGTGGAGTAAATTTAAGAACTCGGGTGCCTTAGGGTTGTTACTCAACGGTGGTCTCTTCATGTGGCCCATTCTGATTATGGGAATCTTGGCGGTTGGTGTCATCATTGAACGATACCGCAGTCTCAAAATGCTCAACGTGGATGACGATGAGGTGCGGGCCCAAGTGCAGCAGTTATTGTTTGATGATAATGTTACCGAGGCGTTGGAGTTATGCGACCAGCAGTCCGGTCCAGTGCCTGCAGTTTTGTCAGCGGGGTTGAGGAAATATTATGTCTTGCGAAAGTTAAATTACGATGCTGCCAGAACGGAAGAACAAGTTGTCAAAGCGATGGATGACTACAGTGTGCATATCGTCGCCGGTTTAGAGCGACACTTGCCGGTGCTGGCGACCGTGTCCAGCGCCGCGCCGATGCTAGGGTTCTTAGGAACAGTCCAAGGTATGATTGTTGCTTTTCAAAATATCGTGGATCAAATGGGCGAAACAAATATCGTCGAAGCTGCTGCTGCGGGGATTCAAGTGTCGTTGTTAACAACATGTTTCGGCTTGATTGTGGGAATTCCAGCGTTTGTCGGATTTAACTATTTCACCAGCGTCATCAATCAATTTGTGTTGCAAGTCGAACAATCGGCTACGGAACTTATTGAGAATGTGACAATCCAACTGGCTACCGCCGGACTCGAGGATGAAGCGGCGGCGGAGGGAAGTTCATCGTGAGAAAAAAACGATTGCGATTGAGCCTGCTGGTTGAACCTCCTGCGAGTGCGACGGGAGATATCGCTTTTAATCTGATTATTTTCTTTCTAGTTTGTGCCTCGGTACAACCTGATAGCGGGCGCGAGCAGTCGTTGCCGCGCAGTGACCAAAACTCCGCAGAGCAAACAGAAAACATCCAAGTACAGTTGACGCGGAATGCAGTCATGCTCAATGGAGCTATCATCAGACAAAATGATTTCGCAATCGCTTTAAGTCGATCGTTAAAAGGAAAAGTACGTCAAGAAGATCGCGTGGTGATTGTGCAGAGTAAACCGGACACGCCGTATAGTCATTGGATCATTGTTACCGAGATGATTGATCGAGCCGGTGGTATCGTCACCATTCAAACAGAAGAGGTGCAAGAAATGGTTGTACCAAATTCGTAAATTGGGAGGAGTTTCGCTATGAAGATAAGTCGCCGCGCTTCCAAAGCGGATGTACCAAGTATGGCTATGGGTGATATTGCCTTCAACCTGTTGATCTTTTTTGTAATCTTAGCACGAGCGGAGGATGACAGTCATTTGCACTGGCAACCCGCCTCGGCCGTTGAGATTACCGCATCTGGTGCGGCTAGAGTGTCAGTGCTGATTGACAGCGATAACAAGTACTATATTAACGGACAACAAGTCGGTGAAACACAAATTGCTGGCGAAGTAGAATCACTGTTAGGTAATGCCGCTGCCGGCGAACGACGAGTTTTTTTTAAAGTTCATAAAGATGCGCAGGCTATGTATTTTGAACCGGCGATAGCGGCGATTAGTGAAGTTGGTGGGGATCTTGTCCATGTGTTGGAACAAAAAAAGGAATAGACCATGAATAGTTCTGAGCAGAATAAAACACAAACCCAAGATAAAGGTATCGGCGGAATTACAGGCGATATTCGTAGTGTCAAACACAATGGAGCCGCATCGATTACCGAATTGCGGGAGTTTATAGGTAGTTTAAAGGGTCGGAAACCTCAGGAAGCGATGGAGATTGCCTCGAGCAACGGGTTAATTCGCGGGCTGATGATTTCCACAATCGGTTTTTTAGTGGTGCTATTTGTATTCACGGCGATCCCTTTTTATCTACACGAGGATGAAGTGGTGACACAACAAGGAATCACGCCAACCTCAAGAAATGCCCTCGATGCACAAGAATCAAACTCTGCAGCAGATGCTGGTACTCAAGTAGGAACAGATTCTTCACAAAATCCAACAGCTCAGGGTGCAGAACTGTTGGACAAGCTTCAAGTCGGTGAAACGAAAACGGCGGACCCAGATGCGAACCCGCTTGATAGTCAATTCAATGACTTGTTAGATGGAATTGAATAGAGTCCGAGTTTAATAGGTGGAACTATTTTGTTGGAAACATGGCGCAACATTAATCGACGAACGCGGTGGACAGCTGTCGTAGTGGCTTTTGTTTGGTTTGCTGCCGTAATTGACTGGGTGTGGGGCGGATTATTACGAGATCACACGTTGATTTTTGCAGTCGCTGCCATAGCGATGGCAATCCGTATGCGGTTTGAATATCGTCGCCGCCATGAAAACATCATCCGCTTTTGGTTTGCATTCACGGTTGCTATACCGGTATTTTGGCAGGCGGGGATCTATTTTTCTGATTGGCTGGAGTTTGCCACACATACACCTGCACATACACACACACCATACACAGATGTATATACTGGGGTATTGAGAGGCTATATCGCACGCGGGT
>DTSG01000392.1 GCA_012965455.1 Planctomycetaceae bacterium
GTTCAATTGGTTCGTTGCGTTTGTTCGTCGTTCTATTGTTATACTTTCGAATCATACAAATCCAACACTTTGTTCACGTGTGGAAACAGAAAATGTACCCTAATCGGCTAATCTGATGCAACCTGAGAACTTATCTGCCTCCCAGTAGCCGGTCAGGCTAATCCGCCGAATCCAAATACGGATCCTGACCAATCTCTCGTTGCAACTTTTTACGTTCTTTCTCTTGATGCAACATCACAGTACGGTCTCGGAAATGCTTCTTCTCGACCTTTTGCTGAGCTTTGCGTAATAACGAAACGTATTGATTTACATCACCGACAAGATGACTGCCGGTCGCCTTGTAACGATCAGCCCTTGTTTTTCCATGGGCTTCCTTGAGAATATCATCCTCAAGAGCCATATATTGCCGATACGTTCCTGGGTCACCCTGACGAGCACAACGTCCAATTAGCTGCCGGTCAATTCGTGCTGAATCATGTAATTCCGTACAAATCACGTGCAAACCGCCCGTTGCAGCAACGCTCTCACCGAGCCTAATATCCGTACCTCTCCCCGCCATATTCGTGGCAACTGTCACGCGACCCGCGATCCCAGCGCGTTCCACAATTTCGGCTTCATGTTCTATCTCATTCGCGTTGAGTACATCATGATCTATCCGAGCCGCTGTGAGCTTAGCCGATAACAAATGACTCTTGTCAATGGACCGAGTTCCAATCAAAACGGGCCTCCCCAAATCGTGCACTTCTTGAACTTCATTCACAATCGCATTCCACTTGGCATCTTCACTACCAAACACAAGATCATCCCAGCGTTCTCGCTGATTGGGACGATTGGTTGGGATCTTAACTACATTGAGTTTGTAGACTTTGCGAAATTCGCGAGCCGCACTACTAGCCGTACCAGTCATACCAGCAACATGACGATAACGCAAAAACAAATCCTGCACGGTAATCCTGGCAGCCTGACCAGTCGGTACTGAGACGTCAACCCCTTCATTCGCTTCTACCGCTTGGTGAATTCCATCTCGCCATTTACGACCTTCAGCAATTCGCCCCGTTGATTCATCCACGATGACAATCTCACCGTCGCGAATCACATACTGCTCATCCAAAAAGAACTCCCGCGCGACTTTGATGGCTCGTTCCGTATATTCATACAAATCCACCAAACCCATTTCACCAACGAGCCCAGGTTTTACTAACGTTCGCACACGTTGCCTTCCCGAAAATGTCAGTTCAACCTTGCGTTTCTCATGGTCAAATTCGTAATCGTGATCATCCTCAAAGCCACTCGCGTTGTCCGCAGCCCATTGATATGTTGAAACAATTTGCTCGCGGGCCTCTTCGCCAATAGACCCAATAATCAGCGGAGTCCGGGCGTCATCAATCAAGATACTATCCGCTTCATCAAGCAACGCGAAATAAGCCTCGCGCTGCACAGGCATGTCACCCGAATCATCCCAACGCTGACTGCTACCGGACCCCAGAAAGCCATCCATCTCGCGACCCATTCTACGCAACAGCAAACGGTCCCGCATAAAGTCAAACCCAAATTCCTTGGCCGTGCCGTAGGTGATATCGCTGTGATACCCCTCACGGCGAGCGTCTCGATCGTTGTCGGTAAGCACCACTCCGACGGTCATCCCCAATGACTTATAAAGCGGTTTCATCCACTCCGCATCACGCTCTGCAAGATAATCATTAACCGTAGCCACGTGCGTCCCACGCCCCATTAAGGCCTGCAGGTACGTCGGCAACGTGGCGGTCAACGTCTTACCTTCGCCCGTCTCCATCTCTGCAATGGCGCCATGAAACAACGCCATACCGCCCAGAATCTGGACGTCGTAATGGCGCATTTCTAATGTTCGCTGCGCAGCGACCCGCACCAACGCATATGCTTCGGGAAGTATTTTCGAAAGTGATTCACCACTACGAGCGCGAAACCTGAGGGCCAAACTCGCCTTCCGCATTTCCCGATCATTTAACTTGAGATATTGACTTTCATGGCGATTCACAACTGGCAACAGTGTTTTCCACTGTTCCATCCGCAACCCCATGATCCCCTTGCGCACGGAACCTAAGCGGGATGCAGCCGAAGATCGCAGGCGTAAATCATTTGCATCGAACATGCCCGACTCAGCAAGCAAACCACCACCGCTGGCAGCCTCTTCTAATGGTGGTGGTTCGCTGCTCATCAACCCGCTATTTCCCTAGTCTGAATTTATTCAAGATTGATCGTTAAGTCTGCTTAATCTTTTAACGCTACTTAGAAATCACCTGTCGCAACGCCAACTTTGCGAACAAAGCAACCCAAGTTCGTCGATCGTCTCGGAGCTACTCTCACTCAATAGTTCTGTAAGCTCCAGAGAATTCCGATTAAACCACAACGTTAACACTTGGTCAGTAGCCTGTGTATAGTAATCATCCAGTGCATTGTATTCAATCGGACTTAGAGATGGCGTCTCCGTTGCGGTCGTACCATCGACAGGCAGTGTTGCCGTTAACGAATTCAGAGGCTTCGTCAATGTACCCCATT
>DTSG01000393.1 GCA_012965455.1 Planctomycetaceae bacterium
GCTCCAATTCTCTGGTGAACGAGGTGATCAACATGCGGGCGGAGTGGAAACTGCGCTCGTCGAACTCATCTCGCTCGATCTCATTGATCAAGAACTTTTTCCCGACCAAATGAGTACCATCGCCCGCGGTCAAATGCATTTGGACCAAGCCTGCGAGCTTTCCCAAGACCTGCCTGAATTTGTGCGACAAGTAGAAGACAGCCTAGATTCACCTCAGCCACTAAACGGCATTGTTGGAGATATCGAAAACTATGACTACGTCGACGCTCGTGAAATGCTCAACCGCATGTGGAACGTAGCCAGCAATGATGTCGAACAGTTGTTAGCTGAGATTCAAGGCGAGTAACTGCTGACGGCCATTGCCGGCAGGCCTATTCTTCTTACTCGCAACTCCAGCCAACCTGCGTTAAAACTTCAGCCGTTACTTGAGATTTATTGAGCACGTAAAAGTGTACGCCAGGAGCGCCTGTGGCTAACAGTTCACTCACCTGGGCCGTCGCAAACTCAACGCCGACCTTGAATTGCCAATCGTCATCGTCACAGTGCTCACCTAATCGATCCACAAACGCCTGCGGCAATTTCGCCCCGCACATCGATGTAATACGTTGGATTTGAGCAAGGTTAATTACTGGTAAAATACCCGGAACAATCGGGACCGTTATTCCTGCTACAACACAGCGGTCACAAAAATCAAAATAATCTTCCGTCCGGTAAAATAACTGGGTAATGACAATATCCGCACCACAGTCAACTTTACGTTTCAAGTTATCCAGATCGATGTCGGCGGATGGCGCTTCTTGATGCACTTCGGGATATCCAGCAACGGCAATCCCCAAGTTGGGAAACTCACCATTAATCAATTCAACAAGTTCATTTGCATATTGCAACCCACCCTCAACCGCTTCGAATGTCGTGGCACCCTGTGGTGGATCTCCCCGCAGTGCAACAATAAAGTCAATGTCGCGACGCTCAGCGTCATTCAAATACTGGCGCAAATCCTCACGAGTACTAGCAACACAGGTTAGATGCGATGCCACCGGCACGTTAAACTGCTGCTTCACCGCTGAAACAATGTCCAGTGTCTTGCCCCGCGTCGAACCGCCGGCCCCATAAGTACAGGTAACATAGTCCGGCTTAAATTCACTCAGACGTGCGACGTGCTTGAGCAGCGCAGCATCACCCTTTTCTGTCTTCGGTGGAAACAGTTCAAACGAGAGACCTGTACGGTCAGCGGTATAGAATGATACTAACGATGCCATATCTTTGCCATAATATCCAATGCCGCCGTTTTGCAAAAGGTGACAACGGGCAGCGACCAGCGTTTACTGGGCACCTTTTGCCAAAGCCTTGGCCGTAGCGTTGATTATCGCTGGTAAAGTAATCATCGCACCGGTCGTGCCCTTGATCCCTTGAACCCTTTACCACCTCATATTAATCCAAGAACGACTTTAGCTTCTTGGAGCGGAATGGTTGTTGCAATTTATTCATCGCTTTGCATTCGATTTGACGGATTCGCTCGCGCGTCACTTGAAAAATCCGGCCGACTTCTTCCAACGTATAGGAATACCCATCCGCCAATCCAAATCGCAATTTCAGAATTTCGCGCTCACGCCAACTCAGAATCTCCATCGCTTCGCCCAAATGTGATTTGAGCGCTTGTTGATTAGCATTTGACAGTGGATCGTAGAAGCGATGGTCTTTGATAAAATCACCAAACTCATTATTCTCGCTATCACCCATCGGTTGATCCAGCGACAGTGGTTGCTTGAGCATCTTTTGCAAACATACCACTTCGTCGATAGTCAAATCACTGTTCTCAGCAATATCCTCAGCCGAAGGATCCCGCCCAATGTCCTGCACTAATTTTTGAGTTACGTTGCGGACCCGCGTCATCACCTCAACCATATGCACAGGCACTCGAATCGTACGGCTTTGGTCAGCAACGGCACGAGTGATCGCTTGTCGAATCCACCAGGTTGCGTAAGTCGAGAATTTATATCCACGACGATATTCGAACTTCTCAACCGCTCGCATCAAACCGGTATTTCCTTCTTGAATCAAATCTAAAAAACTCATGCCGCGGTTGCGATACTTCTTTGCAATCGAGACAACTAACCGCAGATTCCCCGCTGAGAGTTGTCGCCGAGCTTCATCATAGGTGTCACAAAGCGCACGGGTCTTACTGATGCGTCGAGCCAATGTTGCGGGACTCTCACCCGTCGCCTTGATCAAGTAAACCAACTCCGATTTGAGTGCCACTGGGTCGGCCCATGAATCACTCTTTTTGCGTTTGTCCAGCGATGACAACTGCTCGCGCAACGCTGCCATGCGATGTTGAATGTCACACAGCTGCTCAAAGGCAGGTTGTAATTTATTGGTGCGTAAATTCAATTCTTCAATTAATCGCACTGCCTTGTTTCGACGTACCACTAACCGCCGCCAAGCTGCCTGTTGGACGTGACGTGGATTTTTGCGGTAAATGACAATGCTAAAATCCTTACGGATCGATTCCATGAGAGTCCGCAACGTTACTAGATTAGGTCCCAAGCGATTCAATATCGCTTCCTTACCTGCAGCATTCGTTACGGATACTTCAATCGTACGATCCAATCGCAGATTTCCCTGCTGTACCTGTTCAAGCATCTGTAGGGCTGCTTCCAACATATAATTTGTAGCCAACATACTTTGGCGATAACGCCGGCATGATTGCTCTATGTTTCTGGCCGCCGTTAACTCTTCCTCGCGACTCAATAATGGAATCTCTCCCATTTGCATCAAATACATGCGGATCGGGTCATCCGTGATGTTGGCGGTAGACCGTTTTTTTGGTAGCTTTACCGCTTTAACCGATTTCGGCCGGACGGTCACTGTCCCACCAGCTTGTAGTGGTGCAGTTGATTCTTGCTGAGTAAGTCGAGTTGTTCCTGTTGATTGAATCACAAATATCCCTCTGGTACCTAACATATGTGCCGGTCGAATCCGGGACTCACATGACTGAGCGACCGGTAAGTGCTTGAAATCTAGGTTATTAGCAGAGGTAAATTGATGGATTTCAGCGTCGTATTAAAATAATATACGAGAAGTACGTAAGATATTCCGGTTGTGACAGTCTTGAGGATTAGCCACTCGTGTTTGCCTAGGGACAAAGGCATCTGTACACTAAAGGATATGTTAAATATGTTCGAAATCGTCGTTGTTGTCCTCTGCTTAGCAGCTGTGCTGGCAATTCCAATTACGGGAATTGCCTTGCTTTGCCGGATAAGAAGGTCGCCGACTGCGGCCAATGTCATGTCAAACGGCTCAACCGGCTCAGACATGCCCGACCTGCCAAACCACCTCTCAGCCATTAAGATATTTAGTAGGTGCCTGGCAATAGCAGCCATTTACATCCTGACGGCATATCAAGGATATGGTGGATATTTAATAATCGTACTGTTTCCATTATCGCTAGTTTGGTTGAAACTGAGTTGGCCGCGTGCCATCGTTTTTTCATTATTCGCTTGGACATTTCTCATGTGTGCAAACTTGCTGCTTGCATTCTTTACTATTTTCAGTGGACAATTCATGTCACAATAACCTGCACTCAACTACAGCAAACCGCATCACCTATTCCAAACTCTACAAAGGCCAAGTTAACCGTGTCTATTCCCCCATTTTTCGCCAGCGCAGCGGGACAAGCTGGCATTTGGAAAGAGCTGACTTTTAGCGTTCCCACGCTCGCAGCACTTGCTGAATTAGCCGCCCTGCGATTGGTCAACTGTTCCGCCGAAGATTACGAACTGAGTTCTGAAGCATTAGCCATTTTATCGGTCACTCGCGAACGCGGAATCATCGAACTAAAAAGCAACAACGCCGAGTTCGAATCATCACAGCGGATGCTGGCAGTATACGCCGAAAAAACGACTGACACACATGTCATGTTTCGCAGTCGTGAAGAACCAGAAATCACAGTGCGGTTCCTAGAAGGATTCCGTGAACTGTGTGACGCCGGCATGGTGATGCACCAAGTTGCCGGAGAATTTTCCTTGACGGTCCGTGGTTTTGACAAAGCCAAGACGATCAACGCTGACAACGTCGCAACCTATATTGACCAAGGTGACGTATTCACCTTTAAGTAAGCCGAGCGTTCGTCGAGAAATGGATGGCGTGCTTTATCCAAGACAATCGCTAAACCAAATCTGCGGTAAAACTACATACACACATCGTTGCGAAAGTTGTGGTCAAAACAAAAGAGTTCCCGCTTCTATAGTACAGTCGTGCCGCGCGATATACTTACCTTGAGAGAATAAACTCCTAGGAACAACATAAATGAAGACAATAGTAATCGTCGGTGGTGGTTTTAGTGGAACGATTGCCGCAGTAAATCTTGCCCGCTTGGCCCATGAGCCATTGCGAGTTGTTATTGTGAATGCAAGTCGTCCCCTGGGGCGAGGAACCGCCTACAGTACCACTCGTAATGAACACTTACTCAATGTCGCCGCTCGCAATATGTCCGCGTTGCCAGACTATCCAGAACATTTCCTCGGGTGGTTACGGTCTCGTAGTGAATTTTCGAGCCTCACCGATCATGAATTACGGGAAATGTATGTACCACGAAAAATCTACGGCGATTACCTATGTGGGCTCTTGGCAACCTGCCAACAACCAATCGATGCCCGCAGCAATGTAACGGTCCAGACGATCGACGATCAAGTCGTCGATATTGTGGTTGCCAGTGACGGCGCTGTGCAAGTCTGCCTAGAAAGTGGTGAATCGATCGATGCCGATCAAGTTTTGCTTGCTACGGGAAATCAGCCACCTGGATCCTTCCCATCAGATGCGCCCTTGAGCCACGACCCGCGTTATCGCAGTGACCCGTGGCACGACTGGGTCAGCCGTTTGCCCGGTTCTGGCGGAACGATCGTTTTATTAGGCACCGGACTTACTATGGTTGATGTCGTGCTAACACTTGACGAATTGGCATGGGATGGAAAAATCATTGCCCTCTCACGCAATGGCATGCCACCACAATCGCACTTCCGCGGAATTGCATATGAAGATTACATGCCAGACAACGCTACTGAACTAAGCCTCGATCAATTACGAGCGATTGTTCAAAAACACTGCAAACAACTGCGGCAAATGAGCCAAAATCCCGCAATTGCAATTGATAAACTACGCCCCCACACCCAACGACTTTGGCAAAATCTAACCACCGCAGAAAAACAGAGCTTTCTCGCGCACGATGCAGCCGGCTGGAATGTCACGCGACACCGCATTGCCTCCTCAATTCATGATGTCATTACCGATGCCCTCGATAGCGGTCGTTTGACACTCAAAACAGGCACGATTCATCGCTTAGCTCCCAACGAAGAAAATATCGAGGTAGTTCTGCACGACCAGCAAGATAATTCATTCTCCGAATTCGGTGACCTAGTCATTAACTGTACTGGCCCGCAAAGCAGTTTTTCAAACGCCGGAATTACTTTATTCGACAACCTACTCGAAAAAGGTCTCGTTTGCAGTGATGATCTTGATATGGGACTTCAAGTCGACGAGCGATTTGCGGTTATCGAAAGCAATGGCGAACCAAGCGGTTGGATGTTTGCGATGGGACCTTTATTAAAAGGTAGTCTCTGGGAAACAACGGCTGTACCTGAACTACGAGGGCAAGCGATGCGGATTGCTGAAATTCTACTAGAGCGTTCGCCGGCAGAAGTCCCCCAACAAGATGTGTTGGAATATTACATCTAAGGGGCCCACTATTTAAATTATCTAAAAGGCTGATTGAACATGAATCGACTACGCACAATTGTCAACATCGCCATCTGCCTGCTTACGATATGCCTAAACGTAACCGAGCAAGATTTGCTGGCGGCAAGTGAGAACACGGCGGACCACGTCCAACAGATTATTGCCCACCGAGGTGCCAGTGCGGAACGGCCTGAATGTACATTATCTGCGTTTGCCCGAGCTATCGAAGTCGGAGCTACTGCGGTCGAAATGGATGTTCGTACTACCCGTGATGGCAAACTCTATTTACTCCACGATGCGACACTCAACCGCACCACTAACGGAGCAGGCACTGCTTCCGATAATACGCTAGCCCAATTAAAGCAACTCGATGCCGGCTCTTGGTTTGACAAAGAATACCAAGGAGAACAAATTCCGGAGTTACGAGAAGCGCTGAAGCAATGCAAAACAAAAATTGACGTGTTGCTCGATCTCAAAGAACAGGGAACGACGTATGCCCAACAAGTCGCAGCCGAAGTCATCAAATATGGTGACCCTAAACGTACCATCGTGGGCGTGCGCAGTGTTGAACAAGCGCTGCTATTTCGCAAACTACTACCCGCGGCGAAACAACTAGGTTTGATTCCGAACCCGCAATCGATTGCCGCTTTCGTCGATGCTAAAGTGGAGACGATTCGCTTATGGCCCGCTTGGCTCAAGGACAAATCACTCGTACCCCAAATCAAAAAACTCGGAGCACAGCTCCACCTAAACGGATCAACTGGTTTACCGAACGAAGTATTACCATTGCTCGCACATCAACCTTTTTCATTGTCAGCGGATGACCCAGCGACCTTAATCAAAACACTTAAATCGCTTATCCAAGATCGCCCGCGGCATTGTGGTTACGGAGCGATTCCCAAGCTATTGCCGGCATATGAATTACCAGAATTGGCATTGTTGGTGACACCTCGAACGTTGCACGGTTCTCATACGGAAAAGGATGGTTTTGGTCCAACTACAGCACTGTGGTACCTAAAAATCGTAACGCCGCTCTATAGACAAGCTGGCGGCGAGCAGCCACAGTTTAGTGTACGCCTTGGAAGTCATGAATTCGCATTTTCGGCTGCGTTGCCATTTTTCCAAGATACCATTGACAAACCATAAACAAACCATGAACCGTATCCCTCTAATAATCATCGTGCTTCTATTGTGTGCAACAACGCTTTGCGCCCAAGAAGGCAACGTCAAACTCAATGTCAAAAAGACGTGGATCGAGACGCCAATGGGTAAGCCGGTCATTGACCGCGGCAGTGACGGTAGCTGGGACTTTACTGCGGTCGATAATCCTTATGTGTTTGTTGAGAACAGTCGCTATTATTGTTTTTTTGAAGCACAGGACACCAAGGAATCTAATTGGCACGAACGAATTGGATTGGCTATCTCTGAGGATGGTGTGCACTGGCAGAAGCAAGCGAATAATCCAATTGTCGATGTTGGCGTTTCTGGAAGTTGGGATGGGGCTGTTGCCAAACTTCCAGCGGCAGTCATTAAACATGACAGTCGTTATTATTTGTTCTACTCTGGCCGCGATGTCCACGACACCGAAATGACATCAAAAAACATTGGCGTGGTGATTGCAACAGAATTAACTGGTCAGTGGATTAAATCCGCTCGCAACCCACTGCTGCAAGGGCGCGAAGATAAATGGGACACACATGTCACGACGATGCCAACGAACATTTTTAAACGAGACGATCGTTTTTGGTTGGGATATCGAGGTATGCAGGGATTGTATTTCAAGCAAGGCTTAGGAGTAGCTAGCAGTGATAATTTACTGGAATGGCAACGGGAGACTGATGAATCACCCGCTATATCGATCAAAGAGGAAATTGCCTCTATGGCGATCGCCAAAGTCGGCAACGCCTACATCGGTATTTCTCAGCCACTGAAAATTGAAAACCGCCGCTACTGGAATTCCGCAGATCTTTTGAACTGGACCAAGGGGTCACCGGTACTGTTTAAGTCGAGCGGCAAAGTGGACACGATATCTAATCCGTTCCTTGTACGTGGTCAATGGAATGTACTTTACGAACAAGACGACCGTATCTACCGAGCGGTTTTAAGCGACAATTAACGCTCATTTATAGGGTTTCTCGCTTTACCCGAGGCGCACGGTATAGCCACCGCTGAACTTTTCACAGTTTTTTTCGTATTAATAGATAGCGTGTGACCTAACGTGTCACGCCTGTTATCGAAGATATGTATTAGGAAGGCAAAGCAGAGTGTTTTGCTTGACTTTTCACCACATTAATAGGAAGGACCCTATACGATGAACGATAGCATTCTCAACGAAATCCCGCGTGACGCATTAGTTTTGCACGACCGCGAATGGCTCGAGTATTACCAATGGATCGCCTTTAAGAAGGAACTCGAAGAAGAAGCGATTTGGTATTTTCATGAAGTGGAATCCAAACGTCCCAGTAAACCAAGATAAGAACTAACTGGTGTAGTCTTGCTGAAATTACATGAAATAATAGGCTTGCATGTTTAGCGGTTGGCCAGTTTACCGGTTTACGTGGCTACTAAAACGCATCATATTACTCGAACTAGTTGTTCCCCGTGAAACACCAATTGTTCTGAGCAATAACTGTATGGCCGCTAGAAAAGATGGCTACCCGAGCATCTTCCTTTCAATCACAGATGCGGATCTGCCTCCAGATTTCATCAACGACTATAGTAAGTACTCCGATTTCAAGTTGTTGACCAAAGGTGGTAAGGCGACACTACATACATGTGTTGATGCTGGCTTGGGTCGTGTCGTAGTCCATAAATCGATTCATCCACATCTCGCCGACAATGTCCGGGAACGGCGGCGGTTTACTCGCGAAGCCAGAATTGCTGCGCAGCTACAACATCCCAACACTATTCCGATTTATGAAATGGGACGGACCCCTAGCGGTAACCTTTATTTCACAATGAAGTATATTGCGGGCACCGATCTATTTCATCAAATCCAAAAAATAAAATCCAATGATGCCACAGCAATAGAAGAGTTTACGTTGGATCGGATGCTCGACATCTTCATTCAAGCCTGTCAAGCTTTAGCGAATGCCCACGCGCATGGTGTGATCCACCGCGACATTAAGCCCGAGAACATATTGATTGGCCAGTTTGGCGAAGTCTGTTTAGTCGACTGGGGCGTCGCTAAAATTTGGGGAATGCCAAACGAAGAACGGACCCCTGAACAAAAAGACCGCGGCGAGCAATTAACCGCAACAGGCCAGCGTCCTGGCACTCCGCTGTATATGTCTCCCGAACAAATCGTCGGCAGCTATTATGTCGACCAACGTACCGACGTATATTCGGCGGGCGTCGTACTCTATGAAATACTTTGCCTCGATGTTCCCTTCATGGGCAAAAATATTCACGGAACATTTGACATGGTGATCCATGACCAACCGATGTCGCCAAGTCAAAAGAACCCACGCCGCAAGATTCCGTCGCAGCTTGAGGCCATCTGCATGAAAGCACTCGAAAAAGAGCCCG
>DTSG01000394.1 GCA_012965455.1 Planctomycetaceae bacterium
CGCGGTGGATCGAATTCTCCTCGTGGTCTTAACATCAGTACTGCGTTTTGGCTCATGCGATTACCAACCTTGCTGCGCGTAATCGTCGGAATAGAAAAATTGAGAGGAGATTGATAACCAGAACTGCTATCAGCAATATGGCAGCGAGGGTTCCCGCCATCGAATACCTAACTTCCATCATCAATGTACGTTGGATCAATACCGGCAATGTGAATACCCGACCTCCTCCAAGAAGCGCTGCAGAGGTGAATGCACCCATGCACATGTTGAATATCATCAGCGTACCGACGGTCACTCCAGGCAAGCTAAGGGGCAGCAGGATGCGCAGGTGCATTCGCAAACGACTTGCCCCGTGAATTTGCGCCGCTTCCTCGAGCGATCGTGGAATCGTCTGGATTATGCTATACAGCAATAACACTCCAAAGCCTAAAGTAAAATGCATGAGCCCGACAACAACTCCGGTCTGATTACCGATAATCGAATACGGTCTTTGGACAATGTGTAGTGCCATTAATGCTTTATTGATCCATCCATCCGCCGAAAAAAGAATGATTATGCCGAACACCTTAATAACAATTGTTACAAAAGTTGCAACAACGATACCCGCTAGCAAAATCATTGACCAGCGAGATCGCATTCGTGCAATCAGATAGGCGACAGGGAAGCCGAGAACAAGCGTAAACAGCGCTGCCAGGGCAGATGTCTTAATCGTGATCCAAAGGGTCTTGAGATAAAACGAGTCGGAAAAAAAACGGATGTAATTGGTGAACTCGAGGACATCATTGACTCGACCCAACCCCATGTCCTTATAAAAGCTCCCCTTGAGAAATATAAATTGAGAAGCAACAATCAGAGCAAAAATGATAAAGAAGCTTGGTAGCAGCAACAATTCCCAACGGGTTCTCATAAGTTAATTCTCAAATGACTTGATGAAAAAAATTCAACGATATGATTGTCGTGTTGGTATTGCTTGCTTAGCCGTTAGCGATAAATCTTGGATCAGACTTGAGTTTCTTGAGCTGGCTTACGATGTACTGAGCGCGGGTTTCACCGCTGTACTGATCACCTTCGAAAATGATGCCCATTACTGCGTCAGATACTTCACGCAGCAAGGACTCGTCGTCCCGACCTGGCTGCATGGGAATAGGTAGAACCGTGTCTTGAGCGTAAGTCATCCACTCATCATTGACACGTGTCGTTTCGGGCAGCTTTTCACCATTTTGGATATTCTGAATACTACGGCGGATCTTACGTCTCAAATATGCAACACCTTTGTCTGTAGTACTCAGATTTTCACACGCATGAGAATTAATTGGTCCTTGTGAGACCTGTGCTTCATAGTCATTGGGATGTTGTTGTCGGTATTCATAGGGTTCGACACCCGTTTGTCCCGGGAAGTCGACCATGTTCTTCCCGCATTGCTCGCGATTACCATGGCCTTCGGGATCAATACCAGGACCAAAACTGCGCCACGAGATGATCATACAGTTCTCGTCATCATGCGGAACTGTCCATTTTGTGATACTCGCTCTCTTGAAGTATTTTTCCTCGCGACCCGTTTCCCACCAAGCACCTACTTGGCTGAAAGTGGGAGAGATGGTCTCTTGACTGCGCACCCAAATCATGTCGCCGACCCGATAGGTCAAGGTCGCATAGACACCACCCTCGGTCTCGTAAAACTCAGTTACTGGGGCTATTCCCCAGGTGTCCCCGAAATGAATTTCGGTCACTCTTGCATGCAGAAATACTGTGTGCCAAGGATCCATAGTGTTTTCTGCGATTTGTAACCAGTTGCAGGGGTAATGAATTGAGTATGGCACTAGCTCAATATCGGGGAGGGCGGTCGTGTCATAAATTGGAAAGTCTGGACGTTCTTCGGGAGGGCCCATGTAAGCGAATATCAAACCTTTATATTCGATTACTGGATAGGCACCATGACACAGAATTTTCGAGCGTTCTTCTTTTTGTGCAGGCCGCTCTAAGATGGTGCCGTTAACATCGTATAACCAGCCATGATAGCAGCAGCGAATGCCTTGCTCCTCGACGACGCCGTACTCTAGCGATGCGTTACGATGACTGCAGTGAAGATGTAGTAGTCCATAGCGCTCACATTTGTCGCGGAACAGTACGAGATCTTCACCTAAGATTCGTACCCGCAAGGGTACATCTGTTATCTCTTGTGTCATGGCTACAGGGTTCCAAAATCGGCGAAAAAACTCGCCACATGGAGTGCCAGGACCAACACGCATAAGTTCAGGATCTTCCTTCGGGCGGAGCGCTTTATAGTACCCGTGATACGCACCCTGTTTTGAGTTCCGGTATTGCTGTGCGGCATCGACATACTTCGATGCTGGTAGATCTTTTGTCATATATAGATTAATCCATATGGATACAGCTTACACACTGGCCAGGATGGCCCAAAAGGCTTCAGCTTAACGAATCTTGGTGTTCGAATAACCATAATAATTAGTAATATATATTACATACTTTATATCGCAAATTTCATAGCCGTCGTATCGTTACGTATA
>DTSG01000395.1 GCA_012965455.1 Planctomycetaceae bacterium
ATGCGTCTAAAGCTGTCGGGATGGTTAAGACGATCAATAATTTCGAGAGCATCAATAGAAGAAATATGGCGATCGCCGTTCACATCCATGAAATGTTGGATGTGATCAGGCGCGGGGGTCAGATTGTTAAGGTGATTGATTACACTCAACGCATCCACGGGCGTGATCTGATTGTCATTGTTTACATCCGGTGCGTCCAATGGGTTCTGGATGAGGGTCACATCCGCTGCCAACAGATTGCGAGGTTCAAGTTGTTCGAAGTGGAGTGAATGCATCAAATCCTCACGTATTTTATTGCGCGATCTGTCTGGCACGTATAGTGTTTTTAATAGTACGAGTTAATTGGTAATTGTCAATTATTATTTGTGGGGGGGTAAAAGTGGCAGGGGAATTATTTGCTAAATTTGCCTAGTTGCCCCACAGGTAAATTACGTCAGAGCGACAGTCCCGGTAAGCGGAATTACTTCTGACGGTGCTGCTGGAAAAGCCATTTCATAAAATCCGGCTCTTTGTCGCAACGCTTACCACTGAGTTCCGTGCTGCCGGTATCACTTCCAGGTATAAACCTGTCGGAAACGGCATGTTTGCCTCCGGCCCAAGTGGTGAATTTCATATTGCCACCCTGTCGTTTCAATTCCGCAAACACGTGTTGATCTTTTGCGATGGGGCACACGGCGTCCATGTCACCATGAAACGCCCAGATGGGGATATCCTTGATTTTCTGGGGCGATATGAAATCGGCAGTCTTTTTAACGCCGCTACCTGCCGACGGTGCTGCCGCAGCGAAATAAGTGGGATCAAGCTGGATAAAAATGTAGGTGCCATGACCACCCATCGAATGCCCCAGAATATAGATTCGATCCATGTCGACGGCCGCGAGGCTGGCGATGATTGTTTTGATATGACCTAGGTGTTCGGTGTTCCAGAGACGGTCGGCCTGGGGAGCCAATACATAACAGGGAAACTTGGTGCGACGTTCCTTTTCCGCAAGTTGTGCGTTCCAGACCTTTAGTTGTTTTTGGTTGTCGCTGCCCCTCCCCCCGGCTCCGTGCAGGGAAACAATCACCGGGTATTTTTGCTTGCCATCAAAGTTGATTGGTTTCATGACGCGACACGGTAATTCCGCGGAAGTTACAGGTTCGTAAAGATCCCGCCACTGCTGCGCTTCGACTGTGGTCGCGTACCCAATTAGCAGTACGAATAGTAGATTGTATTTTAGCATGCACGTTTTCCCCTAAAGTGGAAGTTGAATAAATAGGTCATTTCCCCGTCAGTTTTAGATCGAACTCTGTAGCGATCTGGCGTATGAACGTGCGGTGTTTTTTGGGTGCCCTGTCGTGCCAGCCTTTGAGATAGGCTTTGAACGAAACGTTTTCTTCAGCCGGTCCCAAGTTAAGGTAGCGGAGGGCCTGCCATGCCGTTGGTGTGGCTTCGAATAGAGGAAGGAGTTGAATTGCTAGGTATGTATTTAACTCACGGTTCGTCCCGGATTTATCCAGTTCTTTTTGGTTGTCGCGATAAAATTGCGCAATTGAATCTTTATGCCCAGCATGCGTTGAAATTCGATCGGCGGCGTAATCTCCCAGCGATGAGGCGTAGCTTTTCCAGTTAGAGTACGGAGCGTTTGTCTTCCATTCGACGGCCATTTGCCTTAAAGCGTAAAGCGATGCGCACTCACATAGAGTTTCCTCAAACCATAATTGTTGATTTGTGACGTCTCGGTAGTTGCAGACGACGTGGCAAAACTCGTGGGCGAATTGGAACGCGAGTTGAGCCCACGCCCGATCGCTAGTGTCTAGTTTTACAATGTACTCATTGCCCTGCCCCCGCCTATAGAGCGTTATAGGACCTGACTTGTCGCGCTGAACCATGATGGGCGCAAAACCATCGGCGGGCAAATGAGTCGTAAGCATCGCTGCCGCTGACTCACAGACTTTCTTAATGTCGGCGAGTTCTGATTCGCCCCAGTCACCGGGCAAAACAATGATTCTTAGCTGGGTTGTGTCCGCGGAATTGGGGCCTACCGAATCCGGCACGGATTTTACGGCATTCTGAATGTCGGCAATGATCTTGCGGAGTGCGACGTTTTCAGCCTCGAGTTCTGCGACGCGTTTTTCGAGCCTAGCGTCATCTTCGTCAGCCAGCAAATGCCCGCAGCAGTTTAGCAGGCAGAACGGCAGAACGGTCAGGGCGATTAATCGATGAAGGCGGTCAATATACATAGATAGTCTCCGAGTTCGTTTGGATTATTGAGCAGGTTTGCAATTCATCGTACCGTATCATCCGCTTGCCAAAACAGTAAAAAAAGTGTTCGTAGTATGAACACCCCCTGTAAGGGATTTAATAACGTTGTCACGCGAGTTTACCGTACAATCCGTCCACGCGGTAGGAATCGGGAATTGTTTTTAAGCGTCCACATAATGACGACTGGCATAGAAGCTGATATCTTGGACAAAAGGCACGAGACCAGCAAATCACGCATCCGCGTTTTTATTTACGTTGCCTAGTCATGTTTTTACACCAAT
>DTSG01000396.1 GCA_012965455.1 Planctomycetaceae bacterium
GGCCTTCATTGCGCTACTACTGTTAGTACTCCAGTAGTACGCATCGCTGCGATCAGCCGCCATATACTGGTTATTGATTGTTCTTGCGTTTTCGCTTTCAAAAACGCTCTCATAAACCCATCCCGACGGCAGGTTTGTTGGTACTGGCGCCGTAGTTACGTCCTCGTTTTTAGGTCGAGAGACGCTCTTCTCGACAGCAACAAGACTTGTGTGTTGCGTCACCAGGTGGTGGGCGAGACCCAAGGCAATAATTTCTTCTCGAACCGCATCTGCTGAGGCACCTTCGGCCAGGTTGGATAAAAGTGTTTCAATCTTTGTCCGGGCATAAAGTCGATCGATGCCGGAATGGGATCGTCCTCCTTCGAGTTTGAAATTGACAGCCCACGGTTTATCTCCTCGCCAGCCCGATATTTCGACATTGCCCCTGAGTTGTGAAAGCTTCGCTGCAATAACAATAGGTTCTCCCGTATACAAATCAGGGATCCGCTTGGGATAGTACTCGACAGATTTCGATCGCCAATCAACCTGTATTTTGCTCAGAACTGGCGTCTCAAGCTTCGAGAACAGTTCATTCATTTTGTCTTTTACATCGCGGGTTCGCCCAATATAGGTGAAGGTCCCGCGGCCAAGCTCAGCGGCCTTGCGCATAAAGAAACCATTGGGCGCAGAGCCGATACCAACCGTGAACAGGCGGCTCTGTCCAATGTGTAGATTAATATAAGCCAGGAGCTCTTGTTCATTACCAACGCTGCCATCTGTAACAAAGATAACCTGACGCACACGCCCGGAGTTCCTCTGGTTGCGAAGCGCCTGTTTTAGGGCAGACAACATTTTAGTCCCACCGGATGCCACCATTTGCGTCACTTCTCGGATGGCGATCTGGATGTTTTCTGGTGTTGCAGGTTTGCTAGACTGGAATAAGCGGTGGGAATAGGAGTTGAATTCAATAACATTAAAGGTGTCTTGCCGAGAAAGTCGCCCAAGTGCCAGTTCAAGCGCAGCTCTTGCTTGTCGGATGGATTGCCCATCCATACTGCCCGAGGTGTCGATGATGTAGATGACTTCTCGCGGTAAAGGCTTGAGTTCTTCGCTGAGTTGATCCGGTGGCATGACCATAATGAGCGCATAGGTCTCGCTGTTAATCTTGTCTGTAAAAAGTGCAGCGTTGGGTGCTGTGCCAACCTGAGGCGTCCACTCGAGTACAAAATCTCGATCTGCCGAAACGACCTCGTTTGTGAGATCTATTACAGACCCCGTTTGATCCTCACGGACGCGAATATCGTGTGATCGGCTGACCACTGTTACGGGAAATCCTGCATTGATGTGCGCTTGAACTCGAATTACAGGTCCCACGATTCCGTCTTTGGGATTCAGGTAATCGGGGGTAATTCTGGCGGCATCATCAACCTGGTCGGTGTTCGCGGCCCAACCCGTGCCCTTAAACCCCGTAATGGTTTGGGTGCCGGGTATGTATCTAGGGGCGACGACCGTCGGAAAGCGGAGCGAAAACTTGCCGCTGTCATAACGCATGGTCTCTTGGTATTCGATCGTGACAGCGATGACCTCACCAGGTCCAATATTGGCCACGCTTGTCGTAAAAATATTGGGTCGTTCCTGTTCGAGTAATGACGCTTTTTTCCCTTGGCTTTTAGCTTGTTCATAAATCTTTTTGGCTTGTTTCTTTTCTTTAATCTTACCGATGATGACCCGCTCACCAATTTTCATGGATAACGTATCGACAGCGGCGGTGTCAGGCAGTGGGAAAACGTAAATCCCTTCGAGCCACTGGTCGGTTGGGTTCTTAAAGTGCTGCGTAACGACGCTTCGTGAAACAATCCCAGTTACGTTGATAGTGACGTCAGTTGCGAGCATGGGAACAGGACGAAGCTGATCCTGATCATTTGTGCGTACTAGCAAGGTGCCTGCCTTGGCCTCATGGGCGTTCATGGGCCGACCCAGATCGGGTGATTGCGCAGAGTGACCTACCGTAGAGACGATCAAAAGTAAAAGAGACGAAATTGCCCATTTACCAACGTCTTTGAATTGGTTCGTCATAATCTGAGGTCGGTGGAATAGGCAGTTCATGTTTGTTTCCTTAGTTACGTTATTGTTGTACTTAGAGTCTGTTTGACTGCGGGCTAATACAAATCGAGTCTCCAGGGTCACCTTCACATTGCTTACAGACCGCTTTTCTCTCTAATAGAAGGCTTCGACGACGAAATTCACGGGCATGTTTGAATTGTTGGCATGCGCTGCATTCATGGACAAACCAAGGACGGTCGGAGTTGCGCTTTCTTCTCATGACGAAGTCCTTAAGTCGCAAAAAATGACCGGCCCGAAGGCCGGTCGAGCGGTGGAGGAGGATGAAGAGAGACATCTTGACTAAGCTGCATTACTTTCATGGTCAAAATCTGGTTAGTTTCTGGTTTCCCGTTGGGTAATTCGTGACAATTTCAAGAAGGGGTGTCCTATGCGGTTTGTGACAGGGCGCACAGGTGAATCAATCGCCCACGGGCTTC
>DTSG01000397.1 GCA_012965455.1 Planctomycetaceae bacterium
TGGCACAGTGTTTTGGTGATGAGCCAGTCGCAGCGATTATTTATACGGATATCGCTCGAGACGGAATGATGCAAGGTGCAAATATTGATGCGATGCGAGAGATGAAACAGGCGACGGACATTCCTGTGATTGCGTCCGGTGGTGTCACTACGCTGGAGGATGTTCGCGCGCTTGCTGCCGCAGGATTAGACGGAGCGATTATTGGGCGAAGTTTGTATGAAGGTGAAATCCAATTGCATGATGCGATTCTATTAGCCAAGGAAGCAGCCTGTTAGTTTAGCCGTTCCGAAAGAAACGATTGTTTAGATTGTAGAGTCCGTTTCTTTCTGCTCCGACCGTTCGTAGTACTAATACCTTGACACTCATTAAGTAGAATCTAATATAGTGTAAGGTCTTGTAACTGATTTTTCGGAAATTGCACACATGAAATTCCTCGCGTATTACCGTATCAGCGACTGCCTCTGTTGTTGTCGCTAACCAGAGTAGCCAACCTTGATGTTGGCCGTCTATCGTTATGCCAGACGGAATTTCACCGCAGAACAGAATCTGTTTCCTGCCATTGTGCAAAAATGAGTACGTTATGTCTTCCACCGAAAATAAAAAAACACTGCCTGCTTTAACCGAGCAAATTGTCCAGACCTACCATGATGTGGGTACGATAAACCACTTAGGCCATACCCCGCTGCCGCAATATGATGAGATAACTTCTATCATCAACGATTTCCGCGAGATACTTTTCCCTGGTTATCGTCGCCGCGAAGGCTTAACGTTTGACAACGTTAAGTTCTATATTGGCGATTTGATTGATCAGGTATTTGAACGGTTATCGATACAAATTGCGCGAGCGTTACAGCACGAAGATGTTGTCAACGAATCCAAAGGAGATTGGCAGCAGTACAAGGATCAGGCGCAGCAGATCACGTTGGAGTTATTGGGCAAGATTCCAGATCTACGGCGGATGTTAGCGACGGATGTCAATGCAGCCTATGCCGGTGATCCGGCCTGCAAGAGTCACGATGAAGTGATATTTTGCTATCCCGGACTGGAAGCCATAACCGTGCATCGAATCGCTCACGAATTATATCGTGCTAATGTACCATTTATTCCAAGGATGATGTCCGAATGGTCACACAAAGAAACTGGTATTGATATTCATCCTGGCGCTACTATTGGTCCGTCGTTTTTTATTGATCATGGTACGGGAGTGGTTATTGGTGAGACAACTGTGATCGGAAGTCATGTAAAGATATATCAAGGCGTGACACTTGGTGCACTGAGTTTCCCAATCGATGCGGACGGGAACATCATTCGTAGTATGAAACGTCACCCGACAATTGAAGACAATGTTGTTGTGTATGCATCGGCGACGATCCTCGGAGGTGACACGACGATTGGTCACGATAGTGTCATAGGCGCAAGCGTTTGGTTGACTCGCAGCATCGGCGCTCATACTACCGTAACCATTGAGACGCCCAATTTGAAGATGAAAGCAGACGCTTCAGACGCAGTTACGGAAGATTCAGCTTTCGATATTTAATCGCTTGTTTAACGAACAAGATGGATAGTGTGGTCCAAGCCAAAGCACTAATCACTAGACCGAGCAAGAATGACGCCGGTTGGTAGATTAACTCAACCGTATGATCACCCGGCTCAAGCCAAATGGCTTGCATCACTCGATTACCGCGATGCACCTCATGAGTTTGAGGCAATGTGTTGTCTAGATTCCAAACCTTGGCTTTCCAACCAGGGGCATATCCTTGGTTGACAATCAATAATCCGGGAGCATCGAGGTGTGTTTCGAGTTGCAGGTAACCAACTTTGCGCTGGATTATCTTGACGGGTGCAGCAGCTAATTCTGGGTGTGTCGGTTCACGAGGTTGCGAGGTTTCCCAAAAGGTCCAGTTGGTAAAATTGCGAAAGCTATTGTTTGGATAGAAAACGCGTTCACTCAAGGCATCCAACTCACGAGAACTATGCGTGGTAACCGGTTGAGTTGCTTCCCAGTCGTGAGTCACCCAGGCAGCGGGGTAGGCAGAGCTGAGTTCTATCAGGTGGGCATCCGTGGCGATTGGCCACGGCGGAGAATGGTCACCTTGTTCGTCATTGTGTGGATTAAGTGATTTAGGTGCAATAAAGTAGTCCGCGCCTAGCAACGCTAAGCCGCGTAGGTCGGGTTCAGCGATTCCATCGGCTCGACGTGTTCCATGATTTCGCATGACGCGTAGCATCGATTCATAATCAGCACTGGATAGACTGGCATTGGTATCGAGCAGTTGATAGGGTGACAGTAAATGCAGTCGTGTGCGCAGTGTTTGCCGATCCCAGCGCAGCGCCTCGGCCAGTCGCTGTGGAGACGAAGTCTCAGCAAACGCTGGTGGGTACCAGTGCTGACTGCGGGCACGGTAGATTCGAATAGGTTCTAGGGGCGTGCTGTTGGTGGTGATGCGTTGGACGGCAGATTCCGTTTTCCAGTGACTGGCAGGGGCACTAACGATGACCCAGTGATTGGCGATCAA
>DTSG01000398.1 GCA_012965455.1 Planctomycetaceae bacterium
CTTTCAAAGCATGCCCGGATTCTACGTCACTGGTAGCCTATACCGCCCGCTTCAAGCCGACGGAAGTACCGACAAATTCCCGGCGGTCCTCTGCCCCCACGGTCATTGGTCTCAAGGTCGGTTTTACGATGCTCCGGCAAGCACGCTCAAAGATCAACTAGCCTCGGGTGCGGAGAAATTTAGCCAAGGTGGCCGCAACCCGATTCAAGCGCGCTGCGTCCATCTCGCACGCCTCGGCTGCATCGTCTTCGCCTACGACATGATCGGCTACGCTGACAGCCAACAGATCACTTATGAACTGGCACACCGATTTGCCAAACAACGACCCGAAATGAACCACCCGACTGACTGGGGATTCTTCAGCCCTCAAGCTGAATCTCATTTGCAGAACATTATGGGGCTGCAAACTTGGGATTCAATCCGATCACTCGATTTTCTACTAACGCTACCCGACGTTGACGAGCGGCGAATTGCTGTGACGGGCGCCAGTGGCGGTGGAACGCAAACTTTTGTCCTGTCGGCAATCGACCCACGAGTCAAAGTTTCGATGCCCGCTGTAATGGTTTCCACTGCAATGCAAGGCGGTTGCACCTGTGAAAACGCGTGTTTACTCCGCGTCGGTCAAGGCAACATCGATTTCGCTGCTGTGTTTGCCCCCAAGCCACTAGGATTGACCGCCGCCAATGACTGGACCGTCGAAATGGAAACCAAGGGCTACCCAGAACTGCAGAAACTATTCACGATGCTCGGCAAGCCCGAGCATTTACACTTGGAAGCTCACACTAACTTTCCCCACAATTACAACTATGTCTGTCGCCGGGCGATGTACCAATGGTTTAACCAACACCTAAAACTAGGTTTTGCGGAAGTACCACCAGAACGAGATTACAAGTATCAGAGTGCAGAGCAGTTAACCGTGTTCAATTCAGAGCATGCTCGCCCAGCAGGTGGTGTTGCTTTGGAAATGAAAGTATTACGCCATTGGGAGCAGCAAACCCGGCAGCAAATCGACGCATTGCTCAGCAACCGCAGTCGTAACACGAAACGATTCCAAAAAATTGTTGGAGGCGGTATTGATATCGTGCTCGGTAAATCTCTACCTCCAAGTGCAGATATTACCTATGACCAGCAACAAAAAACTCAAAAATGGGGCTACCTGCAAATGGATGGTATTCTATCCAACTCAAAAAATGGCAGCGCCAATTCAATCTTGTTTCTTTACCCGGACAACTGGAATAAACAGGTCGTGCTGTGGCTAACCGACCACGGTAGATTCGGTTTGCTTGACAGGAGCGGTAACCCCAATAGCGACGTACAAACGTTACTCGACGAAGGCTGCTGTGTAGTTGGGCTAGATATGCTGTTTCAAGCAGAATGGCTCAATGAAAATGAATCCGAGGCACACCGCACTCGCAGCGTCGCCAACCCGCGAGAAGCTGCTGCCTACACCTTTGGTTACAACTACAGCTTATTTGCTCGGCGCGTCCATGACATCCTGACAACCGTCTCCTTTATCACCAACCATGACATGCAACCGACTAGCGTTTGTTTATTAGCGTTGGACAAGACAGGGCCCTTAGCAATTGCGGCTCGAGCCCAAGCTGGGGATGCCATCGGTCGCCTTGCCGCAAACACCAACGGATTTCGGTTTGCCAATGTGACGGATCTTCAGTCACCAAACTTCTTGCCGGGTGGAGCACGATATCATGACCTGCCTGGTATGCTAGCGGTCGCAGTACCTCAAGCAACTTGGATCACGGGAGAAAAAGAGATTCCACAGATTGTTACAGAAGTTTACCAAGTCGAAAAAGCAGCAGATGCGGTCACGATAAACGCATCCCCAACGTCAAGTCGCTCGGCAGCCATCACGTGGTTGCTCGATTCAAAATAGTAGCCAAGGTATGGTTTACAATTTCTCACGGTCATGCACGGTCATGCGTGTTTCGGCTCCAGTTGAACCGTTACCCGCAAAACGGCGTTCAAACTTCTCGAGAGCTTCAGACATTTCAAAACTAAAGTTGAAATACTCCTCCATCTCGACAGTAATGCGACCGAGCCCACATTCCTCATACAGTACCACTCTAAGTTCTGTATCATTCATCGCACGTCTCCTTTCGCGGTTCGACTCTGTAAACCCTCGCGGGTCAAAGTCTGCTGAAGGGGGATTGCCTCTGCACCTCTATTATTTTCAACGGCACATTAAAAGGAATAGTTCAGTTTGATTTAGATTTCGTTGATAATTAATTCGATGCGGTAAGATAGGTACTTTCCCAACGCTTGCGAATACCCCTAAAAACCGGAGATTCTGTCAGTTTGTCACAGGACACTTCGATTCAACTTGCTTAATGTGCTATGATTCTTTATACTCTTTCAGCTTTGAGTTCCCTCATAAATGCACAGTAAATGTAGTCGAAAGTGAAATTGTAATGCAAGTACATGGTATCCATGGTTCGCAAGGTGTTAGCCCTACGAATCGAGTTGAATCAGCTAAAGCCACTCAATCTACGGCTATC
>DTSG01000399.1 GCA_012965455.1 Planctomycetaceae bacterium
ATCAAAAAAAGTCATGCCCACATGCCATTTCCCAAACATGGCCGTTTTGTAGCCCGCATCACGGAGCATCTGCGGTAGCGTTAGGCGATCCTTTTCAATCATGCAAGGACCACCGGCACCGGTAAAAACACCCTGCATACCCGTCCGAAACGCCATCCGCCCAGTCAACAAGCTATAGCGTGTCGGCGTACAAACGGTCGAGGGGCTATGGGCATCGGTCAAGCGAATCCCTTGGCGGGCCAACTGGTCGAGGTTTGGCGTGGGAACCTTCGACTGTGCGTTGTAACAGCCGACATCCCCATAGCCCAGATCATCGGCTAGGATAAAAAGGATGTTCGGCAAATTCTCGGCGGTCACCGGGCTGACAAGACCGAGTACCAAAACAGAATACAACGTCAACCACTGGGGCCACTTCTTCATGTTAGATCTTCTCCTTCTCTGCGGCCATCGGCCGAATGGCTCTATTTGACTTGCTGAATCCGTTCATCCTCGTGTGTCGCAATTGCCGGCTCGACGGTGACCAAGTTCTTCTGCTCACCGATATCCGTCGCCAAGTTATAGGTTTCCATCGCGGGCAAGTCATCAATTGACCCTAAACCAAACAACCCTAGGAATGTTCTGGTTGTAGCATATAAATAGGGCCGGCCTAGTTCTTCACTGCGTCCTGCAATTCGAACAAGGTCTCGTTCCATAAGTTGCCGAATGACTTCGCCACACCCAACTCCACGAATCGCTTCAATTTCAGCTCGCATTACTGGTTGCCGATAAGCAATAACCGCTAGCGTTTCGATAGACGGCGCGGAGAAGCGTTGCGGTGCTACGGTGTGTTCTAACCGCTTAAGCCAACCGGAAAACACTGGGCGGCTCATCAATTGATAGCCTCCGGCAACCTGTTCGATTCGGTAGGCGCAGTTGGTTTTATCGTATTGTTTGTTGAGTTGTTCTATTAACCGCCGCGCCTCTTTGCCATTATGTAACCGCGCATATTGCACTAGTTTTGTCGTTGTTATCGGCTCCCGTGCAATAAAAATAACCCCTTCGGTTGTCTGCATTAACGCCATCACGTCTTCTTCGCTGCGTAGTTGAGCGAGAGGTTTAGCTTGTTGTTGGCGCAGACGGTTGTTTCGCCTACGTATAATCAGATTAACGGGGAATCTTAAGCGGTTGATTTTTTGCTTTGGTTTCATCTAAAAAATCTGTTTGATAGATGTGGTTGTCTCTACAGATATTACCCTGTAGGTGGTGGTTGATGAAAGGCGAGTTATTTATCCCATAAATTATCTGTGTCTTATATGTGACGTTTCCAAAAAAACCGACTAAACTGACGAGCATGAAAACTATTTACTTTGACAACAACGCCACCACCCCGGTTGCTGACCAGGTCGTCGAAACATTGGTCACCACTTTACAACTGGGCCTCAAAAATCCTGCTAGTCAACATGAGCTAGGACGGCAAAGCCGCAAGCAATTGGAGATAACCCGTAGACAGGTTGGGGGTTTGTTGGGGTGTAATCAACAGGGTTCCGATGAAGATGTGCTTGTCTTTACATCGGGCGGAACCGAAGCAAACAACTTGGCGTTGCTGGGTATTTGTGCATCTTTTCCTCAGCGTGGTCGTTTGATTATTTCTGGCATTGAACACCCTAGTGTTACAATGGTGGCGGAGATGTTGGAAAAAGATGGTTGGGATTTACAGGTGGTTAACACACTGCCCAGCGGAAAAATCAACCTTGATCACCTCGGCTCTCTGCTTAATGACGAAACGAGACTCGTGTCGGTGATGCTCGCCAATAACGAGACGGGGGTAATTCAACCAATCGCTGATATAGTGGCGCTGTGTAAAAACCATGACGCCTTAGTGCACACAGATGCTGTTCAGGCTGTTGGAAAAATGTTGGTTGATTTTCGGCAATTGGGCGTGGACACCTTGTCTCTATCCGCCCACAAAATACATGGGCCGGTTGGGGTTGGCGCGCTATTAATCAAAAACGGTTGTCCTATTACACCTGTTTTACATGGTGGGTTTCAGCAAAACGGACTACGCCCCGGCAGTGAGGCGTGTCCACTGCCGGTTGCACTTAGCAAGACACTTGAACTCTATCTCGACCACCAAGACGCTAATCTCTCGCGGTTGCTGGATCTACAACTGAGGCTTGAGGATGGTGTTTTGGGGCTGTTTCCTGCCGCTATTGTCGTTGGACATGAGTCTCAGCGGCTGCCGCAAACCTCCTGTCTTTCCTTTCCTGGCGTAGACCGGCAAGCGCTAATGATGGCTCTGGATGTTGCTGGTGTCTGCTGCAGCACTGGGTCTGCCTGCGCTTCTGGGTCTAGTGAACCCTCACCCGTATTAATCGCAATGGGGCTACCAGAAGAGGTAATAGAGGGGGCAATTCGTTTCAGCATGAGCAGATTCAACACGCCGGCAGAAGTGGATGCTGTTATCGAGATATTGTCCGAGGTTTTGCCGCTTTTGTCAGAGTAACAATCTCGCACAATTCATCTAAATTTCGCCTTGCCTCTGCTCGATAATATTGTCAAAAAACCTTATAATAAAGCCTACGACAGAGGTGCTGGTTTTCTGTCTTTCGCTTGTTTCTCTTCCTCTCTTTTTTGTTGGTTTTAGCTTTGGCAAACGGCCTCTTTTCTATTCCGATTTCGCCCTCTTCTGCCGCCTCCACTACGGGCGAGCAATTGAAGTTGTTCCCACAAGAGTTTCACGACTCTGGTGGATTGGGTGAATTTGTTTTTGGGAATGAAAACGTAGTATTACAATCCGTGCTGCAATCGGTGTTAGACCAACGGTTTGCTGACAGCCCGCTCGTTTTATATGGTGACCGGGGAACCGGAAAAACCGCCCTCAGCCACGCCTTCTTGATCCAATGGCGGTGCAAGCATCCAGATTTAAAATCACTGCACACTAACGGGATCGACTTTGCCCGAGAACACGCTCGGGCAGTGCACACCCACTCGCTTCCAAGCTTCCGAAAAAAATACTTTTTGTTTGATTTGCTCGTTATTGATGATGTTCAAGTCTTAAAAACAAGAACTTCGGCTCAACAAACACTCAGCTTGATCATTGATGCTTTTTGCGAAGAGGGTCGCATGTTGGTAGTCTGCACAAACGAGCTGCCGCTCGAGTCATCCGGCTTGGACGCCCGTTTGGCGAGCCGCTTGATGGGTGGTTTACAGGCACGAATTGCGGCTCCAGGAGAAGCTGCCCGCGAAGAACTTGTTCGTTTGTTGTCCGATCAACATGGTGTTGTTTTAGATAGTGCGACACAAAAGTCTCTTATCAACGAAGTCGGTCCAACTGGCCCCAAGCTAAAAACAGTCCCTGAGATGAGAAGCGCCGTCTTGCGGCTTCGCGCTCAGGCCGATCTTAAGTCTCGAGATATTTGCCGCAGTGATGTAGAGCGGTTTTTCGCTGATGACCCAAACAGCGCGCCACTGAGCCTGCGAGACATTGCCATGGCTGTTTCACGCCATCTAAATATTCGTCTGTTAGACATGAAAAGCTCCTCCCGCCGGCGCTATATTGTTCGCGCTCGTAATATTGCCATCTACCTGTGCCGCCTACATATAAACAAAAGCTATCGCGAAATTGGTCAGTATTTTGGCCGTCGTGATCACTCCACTATCATGCATGCCTTTAACAAAACAAAGTCTGACCTTGCGTCCGATGGTTCTGTTCGGCTCGTTGTCGAAGAGGTTAATGCCAAGCTATCGGTTAAATTAAACCCTAGGACACTGGCTGAACAGTGAACTTCGATGTTCAAATTGCCGCTGGTGGAAAAGGTGTCGACCGACTGTCTGCTCCCATCCGCTAGTTTTTGGTTTTGCGCACCGACTTACTGGCTATTGACTTTTTAATCAAATTGCTGACTGCTGTTGGTTGGTGAATAAACCCTGTATCAACACTTTTTCCACCTCCCAAACCGGTCACTTTAAAGGGGTTTTACCCCCTAAATAATAATTTGTGCGGTGTTTGTTGTTCCCTTTGTTTACATTGCACGACCAGTTACTTCTACTACTACTTTTTATTTAATTAATATATATACCATCACCGCATGACCGTTAACCAACGCCCCATAGAACGCCAAAGGACTTACAATGAAATTTACTTTTGATCGCGAGATGATGCTATCATCTTTTCAGCCCGCAGCTGCGGTTGCTCCCAGTCGTAGCCCAAAGCCAATCTTGCAGTCGGTCAAGCTCATCTGCACAGAGGGCGAAAGCATATTGATGGCCACTGATACAGAAGTCGGGGTACGGATTGGTGTTGACGGTGTAAGCGTCGAAGTGCCAGGGAGCGTCGTCTTGCCAGTAGATTTGTTTGGCCAGATTTTGCGAGAATGCACCGATGAATCGCTAACCGTCGAAATAAAAGACACTGAGATATCCGTTGATGGTGATACTAGTTCGTATAAGATACCATCTCAAAACCCAGATGAGTTTCCCGATGTGTCCAGCGTGGAAAATGATTCATACTTGGAAATGCCGGCTCGGTTAATGTCAGAGTTGATCAAGCGAACTTTTTTCGCAACTGACAGTGAAAGTAGTCGCTACGCCCTGGGTGGGCTACTGCTTGAGCTCGATGGCAATAACTTGATCGCCGTTGGAACAGATGGACGTAGATTGGCAAAAATGCAAGGTCCAGTGGAAATCACTGGGACCGTAGAATTGGGCAGTTCCTCGACGATCGTACCCACTCGCTCAATGACGCTGATCTCGCGGGCTATCGTGAACCCCGAAGCAACCGTCAAAATTATAGTCAATGACAACCAAATTGTGTTTGTCAGCGATAAGATTATGTTAACTTCTCGGTTGGTTGAGGGACGCTACCCGAAATGGAAAGATGTTTTTCCAAGCACCACGGAAACAAAATCGATAGATATTGGTTCTGGAGAGATGCTTTCCAAGCTTAAGCAAGCAGCGATTGTAGCCAATGATGATAGCCGAGGGATCAACTTTACGTTTGCCAATGGCACTCTTACGATGGATGCCCAGGCCGCGGAACGAGGGCAATCTCACACTGAAATGCCCATTGCCTATGAGGGCGAAAAGATATCAGTGACGATGGATCACCGTTATGTGTCAGATTTCCTGAAAGCGTTAGACGCGACGAGTCAGTTCTCAATTTTTATTGAAAACGCCCAAGCAGCAGTGTTGTTTACCACCCAAGACGGCTATTCGTATATCATCATGCCACTTGCGACAGACAGGTAAGAGCAAACAGGATGATAGATAAAGCAAAAGTAGAACAGTTTTTATTGGACGACCTAAAGAACAAGCAACGGTATATACCGCTGCCAGCAAAAATGGATCGCCTGATCAGCGAGTTATTAACTCGGCGAGGATATGCCCGAGTCAAAGCCGCTTCTCAATTAGCTGATGTATGGGGCGTTGTTGTCGGGGAGCGGATCGCGGGAATGACGACAGCAGGAACAATTCGCCGCGGCATGTTGGAAGTGACTTGTAAAAATTCCGCAGTGATGCAGGAATTGGCATTTAAGAAACATTCGCTTGTAACCAAGCTGAATCAAAAAATCGGCAGCCTAGCAAATCAACCAATCAAGGATTTGAAACTCCGAGTAGCCGCAACCTAGCAAATAAACGAATTAGGACAAATTGAACAATGTCCACAGTGTACAAAACACGAGTAGCACAGAAAAAAGGGATTGATATTAGATGAGTGATGAGAACAAAGAAAACGAATACGGCGCAGATAATTTACAGCACCTTTCTGACCGAGAGCACGTCCGCAAACGACCGGGGATGTATATTGGCGACACATTTAACCGCGGACTGCATCACTTGGTTTATGAAGTAGTTGATAATTCAATCGATGAGGCCATGGCGGATTACGCTTCGTTAATCAGTGTGGTTATTAATCCTGATGGCAGCATTACAGTAGAAGATGATGGTCGAGGAATACCTGTCGAGAAACACGACGCACTTTCGGAAGAATTTGACAGAGAGGTATCCACACTTGAAGGGGTGATGACAGTACTGAAATTTGGTGGGAAGTTCGACAAAGAGGCGTATCAAACATCCGGTGGACTACACGGTGTTGGCGTGACAGTGGTTAACTTTTTGAGTCAATGGTGTAAGGTCGAGGTCGGTAGAGACGGCTACATTTACCGCCAAGAATACGAATATGGCGAACCGGTGGCACTGGTTAAACGGGGGGAAAAGTCGGATAAAACAGGTACTAAAACGACATTTAAGCCCGACGGCGATATTTTTGAAACGACAAAATATCAATTTGACGTTCTAGCGAAAAGGATGCAGGACTTAGCATTTTTGAACAAAGGCGTAACGATTGAAATTCGCGACGACCGATCTGACCAAAAAGAAAGCTACTGTTATGAAAACGGAATTATAGATTTTGTTCACCACTTAAACAGAGCCAGCGATGTCCTACACGAAGACGTGTTTTACATCGAAGGCAGCGAGACGATCGAAGAAGGCAATGTAGTCGGCTATGAAATAGCGTTGCAATATACAAACGACTATACCGAACACTTGCATTCATACGTCAACAATATTCACACGCACGAAGGCGGCACGCATGAAACAGGCTTTCGCAAAGCTTTAACACGCGTCTTAAATACATATGGGCTCAAGGAAAAAATACTAAAAGACAACAAGGAAGTGCCCACTGGCGATGATGTCCGTGAGGGAATGACGGTCATATTGTCAGCCAAAGTAGCGCACCCACAATTTGAAGGACAAACTAAAACAAAGTTAGGCAACAGAGAAGTAGAGTCAGTAATCTCATCGAACTTTGGCAAAGCGCTCGAAAAATATCTAGAAGAGAATCCTAAGAGTGCCCGCATTATTATTCAAAAGGGGATTATCGCAATGGAGGCTCGAGAAGCCGCCAAGAAGGCTCGCCAGTTGATGCGCAAGAGAAAGGACGTGCTCGGAGGCGGCAGCCTGCCAGGCAAGCTTAGGGACTGCATCAGCAAAGACATGGAAAAGTGTGAACTGTACCTTGTCGAAGGTGATTCTGCCGGTGGAAGTGCGGAGGGAGGGCGATTGAAGCAGTATCAAGCGATTCTGCCGCTGCGAGGAAAAATTATCAATGCCTATAAAGCCCGAGTTGATAAAGTCCTAGCCAACGAAGAAGTCCAAGCGATGATCAACGCTATTGGTTGTGGCTTTGGCGATGACCAAAACCTAGAAAAGCTGCGTTACAACAAGATTATCATAATGACCGATGCTGATGTAGACGGCTCTCATATTAGAACACTCCTGCTCTGTTTTTTCTATCGCCAAATGTATTCATTAATGGAGCGCGGGCATATCTATGTTGCCCAACCACCCCTATTCCGAGTGAAACAAGGGAAAAAAATATACTATATCCAAAGCGAAGAGGAGATGAAAAACCAACTTTTGGAAAAAGGTTTGGCCGACGCAGTGTTTATAACGGAAAACGGTGACGAACTGAAAGGCGAGAAAATGAGCTCGTTGTGTCGTACATTGTCAGGTATGGAAGAAGCATTGCTCGCACTAGAACGCCGAGGAATCAACCTTAAGATACACGCGCAACGCCAAAACCCAGAGACGGGCAAACTACCGATGTTCCACGTGTTTGAAGGAACCGACGATTATTGGTTTAGTGAACGGGATGCGGTCGACACGTTCATCGATGAGCGAACTCCCGATGAACCAACACCAACGGAATCGATAGAAGAAGCAACAGAAGAAGCAACAGAGGAATCAACGGAGGAATCAACGGAGGATTTATCCGCGAGCATACATGTAGTGGAATTGCATGAAGTACGTACAATTAATGCCGGTTTGAAAGATCTACAACAGTATGGATTAGACGTACAATCATTGCTGCCAGTGGAACGAACGGGCGTCGAAAACCCCCGATATACTTTAAAGCGAGGCGACACGGAAATTCCGCTGAAAGAGCTTCGCGGGCTACTCAATGCAGTTCGAGCAGCAGGTGAAAAGGGGCTGCAACTCACCCGCTTTAAAGGTCTTGGTGAAATGAATGCGGAGGAATTGCGAGACACAACGCTTGATCCAAATCAGCGGACACTAGTTCGGGTGACGATGGACGATGTAGCTGCAGCGGACGAAATGTTCCGCGTGCTCATGGGCGACAAGGTTGAACCGCGACGCGAATTTATTGAAAAACACGCACTCGATGTGCAAAACCTCGATGTATGAGCGATTTAAACGCGGCTACTTTTGCCGTTGATATCGATCAATATAGGGTTTAAATTCTGGGCGATTTTTCCACTGAGGAAAATAGGTTTGGTATTTAGGTAGTGAAAGCCAAGAAATCTGTTGTTTCCGTCCCAGCGGAATAACATGGCCTTCGGGATAGTCAGCCCCTTTTGCACTACGGTCGACCGAAGCGATCCAGGACTTAAAGAGGCGAATGATTTCCATGTGGGCCAGGTTTCTCGAGCCGGCAATGTTTTTTGCCTCCGACGGGTCTTTGCTGAGGTCATAGATTTCATATTTACCACTGCCTACTTGCTGTGTTACAAGCTTTAGATTGTTGTAAACCATTGCCCCCCGATTGGTGTGACGAAACCCAATAGGGTCTTTGCGGAGACTTTCCTCACCATCGAGTAATGGCCCCTTTAGCGAGATGCCATCAATCACCCCAGAGATAGAACGAGCATCAAGGCCCGCAAGTTCGATCAGCGTAGGAAAAATATCCATCGTACAACTAGGGAAAGTCGAGATGCGAGGTGTTATTTTGGTAGGCCATTCAAGGATGGCGGGCACCCGCAAACCACCCTCATACACAGAGTTTTTATAGCCGCGTAAATGGGCTACGGTCGTGGGTTTGATTCCCGATAAACCACCATTATCACCGTTGAACCAGAGAATAGTATTGTCAGCGATGTTAAGCTCTCGCAAACCAGTTCGTAAAGCACCAATGGAACGGTCCATGGCGACAAGCTCACCATAGTGTTTTTTAGATCGAGCATCGAGGGTGGGAAAGGGCTGTTGATCGGTTTCGCTGGCCATCCAGGGGCTATGGGGAGTGCCATACCAGATAATGGTGAAAAAGGGCTTGTCTTTAGCAGCTGAGCCACGAATAAATTTTAACGCTTGTTCAACAACGATTTCGGAAGAGTCCCCTTGGTGTTCTTCAAATTCACCGTTGCGACTTAGGATAGGGTTTAAATCAAAGAAATTAGTCACGCTTAGCCA
>DTSG01000400.1 GCA_012965455.1 Planctomycetaceae bacterium
CCGAGTCCACTCCGAGAAAAACCAGAAACAACACCAAGCAACACTTGATGCACTCAGTGATTCACAACTTGCGGACTACCTAACGTGGTTTACTACCCTCCCGACCCACCTCGACCTCGGCAACCTAAGAATTGTGCACGCCTGCTGGGACCAAGCTCAACTCGACCTCATCACCCACGCATTCGCGGACCATGATAACTTTGACGCTTCCTTGCTCACAGCAGCCAGTAATCCCGACGACCCATTGTTCCACGCGATCGAGACCGTTTTGAAAGGACCCGAGGCGCCACTACCGCGGGGATACTCCTACCACGACAAAGAAGGTAACGTGCGTTACCGTATCCGTGTCAAATGGTATGAACCGTTTAACGGTCAGACGATCGCGGAATACATGATGCCCCCGATAACGCCCCCAGACCCAGACCTCAACACACCATTAGAATTACCCGCTAGTGCCAACAGGCAAGGCTATCCAGCTACTGATCCACCAGTATTCGTGGGACATTATTGGATGCCAAGCAAGTCCCCAGCCCCGCTAGCGGCGAACGTCACCTGTGTTGATTACAGCGTCGCCAAGCATGGACTGCTCGTCGCCTATCGATTCAACGGTGAGAGCACTCTGGATGTAACCAACTATGTAGCAGTCCCAGCGCAGGCTTGACAAGGACAGACTGCATCTCAGCAAACGTTAATATCTCCACCCTCTTTAATCGCTCACGACATTCGAGCCAACAACGTTGTTCGACTTTTCTGCAGCTAGCGCGGAGTGCTCACTTTCCACATCTACAAGTACATTGTTGCTAAACAACACGGATTTGGGTTGTGAGTCGCTAACTGAAACAGCTTTCGTTTGTAGCGATGAAAACACGTTTCCGGAAATCGCAATGTTATTTGTACTTTCCAATTGAATTCCAGCGGCCATTAAGTCATCGGTATTGCGTCTGACCTTTCCCTCGCCGATATAGCTGTTACAGAAATTGTTGCCAGTTACAGTTATACGACCAGAGGACTCACCAATTTTCAATGCTGGTTCGGTCATCAGTGTAAACGTATTGGCACTCACCGCAATGCCATGGGCATCCCGCAGATCGACACCGGCGCCGTTGTGAGCAATGACATTCGCAGATATCGTATTTCCATAACAATCACGGTCTAAAATAATAGCCGTTCCCTGACACTCTTCAATCATATTCCCACTCACCACTGAACCGTACGTATTCTCGATAATCACGCCATGGCGTAGATGGTCATCGAGATTATTCCCCGTCATACACAAATTGAACCCATCGGAAACCCTGACCGCATCTAGGTTCTCTTCGAACTGGTTGGCCGACACCACGATATCATGGCAACCTGGCAAATTAAGGCCAACCTGTTTGTTATAGGTAATCAGGCAATCTGCAACACGAGCGTCTTCGTAACAATAATCTAGTAATATCCCGTCACCGCCATGATAACTAACGGTAACGTTATGCAAGAATATTTCGTTCACTAGAATTGCATGGATTCCGTCGCCACTCTTGGCATTTCCCGTGATTCGCAAATTCGCGATCTGCACTCGCCACAACCGATCGTCTGGTTTCACGTCCCGCAATTCTTCATGCGCAATCACTAGTGCCGGCTCGCCGGCTTCGTTGAGGTTGACAATGTGCGTAGAATTACCGGAACCTTCAATGCGCACGTCACCTGTTGTCAGACGCAGTGGCGCCGTAATTTCATACGTCCCCGACGGAATCACCACTCGCCCACCCGTTTTAGGAAGGGCATCAAACGCAGCTTGCAACGATTCGTAATCACCAGCATTGATTTCTGCGACGTTGTCATTCCTATTCGTCTGGGTCGATAACGTAACTGCACTCACCACCCACGCCAACACAAAACTCGCACCCAACATAATTTTAAACATAATGATTTCCTTACTGATTGCTGTAAATTTGCGCTAATTGTTGTATGGTCGTAGTCTAATTCGTGCCAAAAAACACGTCGTAATCCTGTACGGACTTCACCGGCCACTTCTCGAACTGCAACGTTGTAGCCCTGACTGTAAAGGGAATCAATCCGCGGAGCAGCGGCGAGTTTGAGCAGCGTACCTTGAGAACAGCTTCGGTCTGATTCACGTCAAGTTTCAGCGGTTCATACTCAAGCAATGCCGCCAGTTCATCGTCTAGCTCCAAATCAATTGTAACTGCAGTCTGCAACTTGCTTGAGCGGACGATTTTCACGGGCAATTCGACCACTTGCCCCGGTCGCGCATCTAATTCAACTCGCAACGGCGCAACCTTTAACAGTGCCCCCTCAAGGATCATCGTGATTCGCGCATCCGCCGCAACTCCCACATAACGAACTTGTCCCTGCGGATCGGTGACTTCGCCAAAACCCAAGACAACCATCCTCGAGGTCCGATCGGTGGTTAACCATTCTGGCATAAAGCAAGGGTAGATCACGTCCGTTACTCCGGCCCCCACGTCCACGATCGGACCCCAAATCCCCATCCTGTGCCGTGCCTGTTGCG
>DTSG01000401.1 GCA_012965455.1 Planctomycetaceae bacterium
GCATATCTTTGGATTTATTATTTTTAATTCAATATTTATTCTTTCAGGCATCTGTGTACTTCTATTTAGAATGTCGTAAAACCTAATTAGGCAGTTAAGGGTCGCATTTCTCAAGGGGTGTGGGACCACATTTATCGAGAGAGGTGTATGAATTTATTATTATTATTTTTTTTTTTTTAACTATTATTTTTTTTTTCTTTCCTGGGAAAGGTATATATTTACCAAAATTTAAGTGCTATTTCAAAGTTGGGCGAGGAACGAGCAAAAATAAGGAGATGAAGGGATGCGTAGAGTACCTGACTGGACTCTCTACGACTTATGCAACGGCTGCAACGACATTTCGAGAGGATCTGCTGCAATTCTGTGAATTGCATTATGGACCTGCATGGAGGATCTTCTCCCAAATCGGTCATTGGGATCTACAGATAGAAAATGTAGAGTATTTGAAGATAGCGTGCCCATATGGAGGTGTTCGACCGATCACTGCACTTCAAATTGTGCAGTTCGCAGGTTATTGGAAAGTTCTCCTTGTTTCCAGCTCGTTGGAACCGTTAGCTTAATATCTTTGGCGGTGACGGTTTTAGTCTTATCTGATGCTGACACAAATGCAGTCGACGTCATGATGATTGTGGCAAAAAATGCAAGATGAGAAAGTTGACGCATTGAATTGAATCCTCTGAATAGATGAAGGGGTATGTCTCTAGTGATTGAGTTACTAGTTTGTAATGATCATATATCAGGGTTGTGATGAAATGACAATCACGACAAGTGATACAAGTATGATGACCGATAGTATACCTAGGGCGATACCGGTGGTCCGTTTGTTTTTAGAAGAATCTTGTGATTGTAAATTGCGTTGAGCCATGGTTGATTGGTCGATGTTGAGATTTGCAAAGGCGGATTCTCCGTTGGTATCATCCGCTTGGTACTCTAAAGCCGCCAAGAACTCTTCATCACCGAGGTCAACATCTTCCTCGTATGCTGTGGGCGATTGTCCATTTTGATTTGTGCTGCTGCTTGTCTTGCTTGTCGAAGTAGACGAATTGTCAGAAGATGATGCTGCGGAGAAATCGATGAAGATATCGCTGGCTGGTTTCCACTGCAGCCAATCGTCACGCCTCAGTTCGGTGTCGGCTCCAATACGGTTTTCGCTGACCCATGCACGAAGTAGATCATTATCGGCGGGTCCATACTCATCCCCACCGGCCGGGCGAATGTACCAATTCAAATCTGGTTTTTCATGGAGACATCGTTCAAGTGAGAGAGGGACGCGAGGTTTATCTTCCGCTTGTTCTGCGAATTGATAGGATTTCGTTGCGGCTGGTTCACCATTTGAGGAGACCGCCGACTGCTCACTCGGAATGCGGATCCGCGTGGCGCAATCTGGACAGATTCCCCGCTTTCCCGCTAGGTGCGATTTGACGTTGAGTTTTTTGTCACAGTTTGGACAAATAAATCGTATTCCCATTAGCCTAATTTATTTCCGATAATCTGTTTGTGAGAGCCTAATGCTGTCGTGATAAACCGTTGCATTTGCGTGGCTGGATCGAACTTTGGTTATGTTTAATTATAGGTCGAAAATGTACTGTTCGGAAATGTTTCCGGCACGAAATTTATGAGGTTTTTAGCGAGCAGGGTTGTTATAGAGCACAGAATCGAGAAGTTCCGGCGAACCTGTTAGGACTGTATCATCTGGGGCAATTGCTGGCGGATCCAAATGCCACGTTCGGTCAACCGGTACGTATATGTCTTGCAGCGGCCAGGGATCAAACGGGACGAATCCCAATGCTGTTTGCAGTCGAGAGCTATCTAAGCTGACGTCCCCGGCTCGAGGGGGCATCGGGCCTGCCTCGATGCGCGGGCAACCAATTAGACAAGTTGGGTTATATCCCCCAATAAGATTAACAATTTGCGCAATTTCGAACAGGCTAAGTTGACGACTACCGCCAGCATGAAATATGCCAGCAAGTGGATGGGCCAGTATCCAGTGGGTGAGTTTATTGAGACAGTCGGTGTATTGGGGCGTGCGAATTTCGTCGTAATACAAGGTGGCTGGTTTATTGTTCTTAAAACGCGATTGAATCCAATCAATTGCTCCGGCATGACCGCTGAAGCTGGGGCCCATCGGTAATGAAATGCGTAGTATGGTTGCGTGAGGCATGCGATCCAAAATGATATGTTCCGCTTCCACCATCGTCTTACCGTAGACGGTGACAGGATCGGGCGTGTCCGATTCTGTATATCGTTTGCCCGCCTCCTTGCCCGAAAATACTAAATCGATTGACAGGTGAATCATCGTTGCATCGCCAGACCCACTTTGTTGAAGTGCGTTGACCAGATTGCTGATGCCTTGCACATTAACCCGATGAGCCATGATTGGGTCCAGTTCACAGAATTTTAGCTTACACGTTCCTAGGCAATTGATGACTGACCGAAAGGTGTACTGCTGACAAAGTGCAGCGATTGATTCTTTGTTGGTAACATCACAACCGACAATGCCGTCAGCGGAAAGTGGCCAATACTCTTCCCGCCGCGTTCCAATGACTTGGCCAGGGTATTTTCCGTAGTAATACTTGAACGCATTGTATCCGGAGACACCTGCCACTCCCGTAATCAACAGCGGTAGTTCTATTTCTGGGATGTCGGGGTAACGAGGCATGCTAGGTGAGAATCAGAGAGAGGATAAAAGGATGAGTGATTGCTTCTACGATCAGGATTACACATGGACGTTGCGTCAGCGGTTTTTTCGTAGGTGGTCGAACATCAGTAACCCAGTAATGGTTTTGGCGTCCTTTATTTCACCGCTAAAGACCCAATCGATTGCTTGTTGCCAAGTGACGACTAAATTGTCAATTTCCTCTCCCTCTTCGCGAGCGGGTGTCCCGGCGGTGAGAGCTGTTGCGACATAAAGGTACATTTGTTCATCGAGAATGCCTGGAGAAAGCAAGAAGCGATGTAGGAACTCTAGGTTCTCGCAGCGATACCCTGTTTCTTCGATCAATTCACGTTCGGCCGTTATGATTGCTTCTTCGCCGGGCTCTCGTGTCCCTGCGGGTAATTCAAGCAACACTTGGTCAACGGATACTCGGTAATTCTTGATTAAACAGACGTGATCCTCGTCGACTAAGGGAATGATGGTGACGGCGCCCGGATGGCGTATAATCTGACGCGTTTTGCCATTGGGTTCACCGACGATTGCGGGGACTTCAACAACGTCGAATCGTGCGGTCGATAATAGATGAGTTTCTTGTGAGGCCATTTTGGTGATTTCCGGTCGTGGTCTATTGCGTTAACTGCAGACGGGTTGATACATGGTGACCGCTGCTACTATGCTTATATTAACGGAACAACATCTGGAATGTGAATCGTAATCGAACTGGACGGCGGGAGTAAGCACTTGGCCAAGCAAGAAGTTGATCGAGAAGATATTTTGCGGGAAGCGACTGCTTTGGTGAATCGTGTGAAATTAGAGGTTTCAGGTCGTGCTGAGGGCGATCATATTGTGTTTGGTTTTCGAGAGTGTGGTTCGCTGGCGGTATATTTTGGCGGTGAACCTGTTTATCAGTTTAATGCGAATCAAGCCCTGCGCCGCGCTTACCATCAAGGATGTTTGCTCAAGGCCGTGGATTGCCTGTTGGTAAGTATGCGGCGTGAGCGTCTAGACGACAAATTGCAATTGCTCAGTACGTCCTGGGACGAGGAAAAGACACAAGAATTCGTCGGGCAAGTGCGTCGAGATATGTTCCAGCTAGTGGAAGCGATCGCAGCGGGCGAGGCCCAAGTGAAAGGGTTTGTGGCCGCTGAGCAACAGACGACGGCCGAGATGTTGACGGCGCAGTTTTGTAATTGGTGTAACGATCATCTGCCGGATCTACAGGTGGCCCGAGTGCCAAGCGTGTCTGGTTAGGCGTTGGACCACCCGCCTGCACTGCGGCGGGTAAACTTGGCCCTCGAATTGCCCCAAATGTGAGATTTAGGTTAAGCGTGTTTCGGCGTTAATAGGCAACGCCAAATATTCTGTTCTTCGTTAACGGGTATTTTACATCACTTTGATGGTGCCTTGGTCCGTTTGGATATCGGTAGCGGCATTGGCGAGTTCACGACGGACCAGTGCCAGTGCGTATCGTTCGTTGTCGTTCTTTGCGGTTTGGACCGATCCAATTTTCGCGACGACTTTTTCATTCGCGGTTAGTTCAGTATTGGGTTCGATAGACAATTCGTTTGGAAATTGAATCAAAACTAACATCCAATTTACGTGACCCATGGCATCGATTCGAGCAATCGGTTCTTGACCTAGATAGCATCCTTTGTTGAAGTTGATAGCTTGTGCGGTTCGCTGGATTTCGTGAGGGAAGTTGTCGATGCAAACGTCAAGTCCATAAACAGGGATTCGGTTTTCAATTCGCAGTGCATGTGCTTGGTCGGTTGAAAACGATTCTCGCCCCTGAATGTTGAGTGGTTGATCATCGTCACTCAATAGCCAAATCGCGTTAGTCTCGAACCAATGACAGTCAACGATGATATCGCCGCTGTCTTGTTTGCCGACCTCTATCGGAGGGGCGTTTGTGTTGGTCAATATAAACGCGTTACCTTTACTGAGATCAGTGAAACTCACGTCTTCAGTGATAACGTATTTGGACAAATGTTCGGTAAGCGGTGTGCTTTGGTCAGGTGCGCTGATTAGCACCAAGGAGTCCTCGAATGCCGTAACGGTTCCATATCCGATGCAACGACCTTGCACGCTTGTGATAAATAACTCACACGAATCATGTTTGGCAAGTTGTTTAATGTTGTTCGTACAGAAGTTGTTTAGAAACGCGACGCGATCGGCACCACAAATCTGAATTACAGTTTGCCGCGGCATGTGGCAAAAGCCGTGTTCTGGTAAGGCGGTGGATGGCATGAGACGATTCCTCGTTGTGTTCTATGGGCAAACTGTGTTGTCGCAAGGTTGTGATTAGCGAAATGTGATCCGGTGGGCATCGATGATACAATTGACGCTGGGGCTGGCATCAACAAGTTTTTGGATTTGTGCGACGTCTTCAATTGGAGCGATCCCCAAGCTTTCGACTTCGGCGGGATTATGATTGCTCAGCAAACAGATGTGAAACAGATCGCGTAGCTGGAACAGAGTGCGGGCGATTTGTAGATGCGGGCTCGCTTGTTGCTCTAAATGATATTCAATGTCTTCCGGTGAGTCGGGAGCACGCAAGGCGTTTAGGATCGAGGGCATTTCTTCAGCCATTTCTGTGCAGAGGACGATCGTGCCGGATTCGAGCGTCACATCGGCCAGCGTGTTAAGAGCTCGAGCAATCGTTTCCCATGAATTGCAACTGGTGTGGCCACTGATCGTGCCGACTGTCAGTTGAGCGGCAGCCCATTCGGGATATCGTTGTTCACTTGAGTCAAGTTGAGACGCCAAGGTTTTGATCTCACCGGCCGCGAAGCCGGCAATTTCATCGCCGATGCCGGGCGTTACTTTGATGATGAACTGAACCCCCAGCATCTCTGCGGTGGTGATTGCATCTTGCGATGGTAGTGTTTCATTTCCAGTGGAATCTTTGCTGGTTTGAGATTGTGCTGCGTGGTCGGCAAATGTGGGGTATAAGCAATGATAAAATCCGCTATGGTCTGACAGCGTGTTGGGGAGTTGAACCGACAGGGGAATGACAATGTCCGCATCGACAAGTGTCTTGTTAAATCGAATAGGCTCGCCATTTTCGGCCGTTGCAAGAAACGCCTGTTTTTCGGATTCCTCGGGCAGATGTACCTCAAAATTCAAGTCGTTGTCAAAGATGCCCGCAAGCTGTTCAGGCAGTGTGAGACTTTTAAACTGATTTGTATTGCCACCATAAACAATCGTAATGTCCTTGGCCGAGAGGAGTGTATTTGTGCGAAGGTAGGATAGCAACGCATGTAATAACTCACCGCATTTTGGCAGGTCTGGCTCGACGGCAATGGCCAGTGTGTCACCTGAAAAAATAGTGTCACTCAGGGCTGGGAATTCCGTTGGGTTGTTGAGACCATTATTGGCGACTTCAACCAATGGGGTCGTGGTTGTTGTATCGTTGCTAGTAAGCTGAGGAGGTAAGTTGACGGTTTGTGCAGCTTGGATCATAAATCCACACTCGCTCTGCGTGCCATAGGGTAGTGATACGTCCATCGGGAACTCCGTCTCTTGTAATCAAATGCATCCAAAAAATGGTAGTAAAGTCGAGCTGCCTGGAATTTATGTGCACGACAAGGATGTTTTTCGTCCCCTCAATACACTCCAACAACTTCATTCTACTGTTGTAATTAATTTTATCCTCTGCTCAGAAGACCGTAAACAACACGTGAGATAGCAAAAAGGGTGTTTGGTGTCTACGAAATGATGGCGTATAATCTAAAAGGAATAAAATAGACGTTCGATTGTAGATTGCGTCGTTGGTGTAAGTGCAGATTAGGAGCTTCAATGCGAAAATGTATTAATATCATGCTGGTTCTTCAGTGCCTGCTGTTGCTGAGCGTTACATGTCAGGCTCAAGATGTATCGGTGAACCAGCGGCAGCTCAATCGGCTGCTGGATGCTGGTGAATTTGCACAAGCTCAGCGGCTAGCAGAAGACCAAGCGATCGAAGGCGAGCGTAATCAGTTTTTAGGTGCGGTTGCACGTCGCCAAGCTCAAAATGGCAATCGCCACGGGGCACTGGGTTCATTAGGATCGATGACGAGCTTTGGCGGTCAACAGTACAACAATAGATTGGGGTCGTCAGCCTCAGGGCACGCTGGACAGGCAGGGCAGGGCGGCGCGGCCCAAGCAGACTTTGACACATTAATCAATTTAATAAAGTCTACGATTGAGCCCCTCTCCTGGGATGATGCGGGCGGGTCGGGGACGATTCAACCTTTCCCAGGTGGTATCTATATTGATCGTGATGGTTTGGTGGTGCGATTTGATGTAAACAACTCAGCCGAGTTACAAGTTATTCGCCGTGATCAGTTCGATGGAATGTTCAGTGAGCATGGGCAGGACGTCCGCGAAGAGTCTTCATTGCGTAAAGTATCTTTAGTACGATTGCAGCGTGAATTGGAATTGCTGCGAGTACAAGGTCTGGACGCGGACGTTGCTATGAAAAACTTGGCGGGGATCTATAAAATCCAATACGTTTTAGTTTATCCAGAATCGGGGGACATTGTTATCGCCGGTCCTGCGGGGCACTGGAACGCCGATGCAGATGGACGTATTGTCCACCATCGCACTCGCCGTCCGACTGTAAAGCTGGATCACTTGGTCGAGTTGCTGCGAAATGCGTTCTCCAATGATCCGACATTGGGATGTTCGATTACACCTCGAGCGAACAATCTACTTAAAACTCAGCAATATCTTAAAAATGCCGCTGGGAAACCAATTGTAGTAGGGCGAACTGAGCAATGGCTTAGTGGTCTGCGAGATAGCATGGGACGTCAGGATGTTGAAGTGTTTGGCGTCGACACGCATACTCATCTGGCCAAAACTATGGTTGAAGCCGACTATCATATGAAGCTTATCGGAATGGGGTTAGTACCAGGTGTTCCCGGTATGAATAGTTATATGGATAATCTCAAGCAAGCTGCGGAGAAGACTGGAACTCCGCAGGCGTTAAGTATGTTGCGCTGGTGGTTTACTACGAACTACAGCTCGTTGCATGCAACTAAGGATGGCCAAGCGTTTGAGATCATTGGGTCTGGCGTAAAAGTGTTGAGTGAAAATGAATTGATTGGAAAGCTTGGCAACCGCGTTGGCACGGGCAAGTCTGATCCGCTGACACAACAGTTTGCAACCGAATTTACTAAGAACTTTGAACAACTCTCACAGCAATATCCCGTGTATGGTGAACTTCGTAACGTATTTGATTTAGCACTGATTACGATGTTGATAAAATCTGAAGACTTGCATACTCGCGTTCAGTGGAATCTGGATTACTTTCTAGATGAAAATGGGTATCGCGTTGCCCAAGCGGTACCGCCGACGGCAGTCGAATCAGTTATCAGCCATCGCCTTGTTGGTGGAAAGACAGTTTTAGCCGGTGTGAGCGGTGGAGTTCTGCTAGACCCCCGAGTGGTGGTAGCGGAAGATAATATTGTCCACGATTCTTACGGCATTTTAGAAGCCGAACACAAAGGCAATGCAAACTTGTCTTTACCTAAATCAGTTTGGTGGTGGGATTGAAGTTCTGTTTTTCAGTGGCTAACCTAGTAGTAGTAGTAGTAGTTGTTGCGCCATTCGTATTAAATTCTTGAGGAGTTTCGTGATGAAAACGCGTTCATGGATTGTGATTGCAAGCAGTATTTTTGTAAGCATGACTGCTTTGGCAATAGTGCGATATACCGTGGCGGATGAAAATCCATTCTCACCTCCTCGTCCAGCACGAGAAACGACGGCTCGGCAGTCCGATGAGCGGGCAACAGGAGCCGAGCGGACAGAGCAGCGAGAGGTTGATTCCCGCGAACAAATGATTCGCGAAGTCTACCAGTTACGAAAGGAGTACAACGAACTGAGGGCAGCGGGAAAAGCCGATGCGGCGTTCGAAGTTGAACAACAGTTCAAAAAGAAGATGGCTGTACTTTACCGAGAAGGTGACCGCGAACGAGAAGGTGACCGCGAACAAGAAGGTGACCGCGAACGAGAAGGTGACCGCGAACAAGAAGGTGACCGCGAACAAGAAGGTGACCGCGAACGAGAAGGTGACCGCGAACGAGAAGGTGACCGCGAACGTGAAGGAGACCGCGAACGTGAAGGAGACCGCGAACGTGAAGGAGACCGCGACCGAGAAGGTGACCGTGACCGAGAAGGTGACCGCGAACAAGAAGGTGACCGTGACCGAGAAGGTGACCGTGACCGAGAAGGTGACCGCGAACGAGAAGGTGACCGCGAACGAGAAGGTGACCGCGAACGTGAAGGTGACCGCGAACGTGAAGGTGACCGCGAACAAGAAGGTGACCGCGAACAAGAAGGTGACCGCGAACAAGAACTTCGCAATCACTATGAGCGGCTATTACATAAAATGGAGGATATGAAAAATATTTATCGCAAGGCTCAAGAAGAGGGTAATGAGGGACAGGCTCGTGAAGCTGGTCAGTATCTAGAAAGATTGACCGCTGAATTGCAAGAGATAAAACAGCATTTTAGTAGAACCCGAGAAGGAGACG
>DTSG01000402.1 GCA_012965455.1 Planctomycetaceae bacterium
ATGACAACTTGCCACGACAAACCATTATCGGCAATCTCGGTGGTAGTGCTGAAAGTAACGATATTTTACTCGACGCAACATCGATTAATCTAAATGGATTGTCAGGAACATATGCAGTTACCCAAGCGGAAATCGGTGACAACTCAACTTTAGTAGGAAATATGAACTGGGATGTTGACATCCTCAAGGTTTCCGTCACGGCTGGAACTTCGATTAGAGTGAACACCAACACGGACGCCTACGGGAACCAGCTAAATACGATTGCTCGACTGTTTGATTCTAACGGTATTGAGTTAGCTATTAGTGATAATGATCCTGGCCCGGGGGAATTACCGGGTACCGATTCGTATCTTGAATTCACAGTTACTGCGGACGGTGATTATTTCATCGGTGTCAGTGGACTTGGCAATGGCACTTATGACCCGACGGATATGACCACACGACTGGGTGGATCAACGGGCAGATATGACTTACAAATTGATATTGATATTTCGGCCGGATTTACGCAGCGTCAAAACAACAGAGTTAATCTACCCAACGCAGTCAGTTTGCTAAATAATTCAGCGCTAATACTTGAAGGTTCTGTTGGTGTTAGCTCGGATGTAGCCGTAACAATCCACTCGGGAATGACTGCCGCAGAAGTCGCCTCGCGTGTGCAATTAGCGCTGGCCAATACGTTTGCCGGCGGCGAATTGGGCGCGTTCAAGCGATATGGATCGGTGATTCGAATGATTGGTCATACCGTTGACGACCGCGGACCTTTGGGTTTGACCGAAACAATGCCGGGTGATGAATACGGAAACTTTGAAAGCAATCGACGAGGTCAGGATTTCGCCGCCGGGCAATCGCAACTAAGTTCGTTCGAAGGAATCTATATCGACGATATAATTATCGGCTTTGCAGAACGTGGAGAAATGGTTACTGGGGCGAATGCCAACGATGCGTTCGTACCGAATCTGCGACCGCGAGTGAATCAAATCACCACAGGCGAATACCAACTAGAATTACGTCAAGGTACTCAGCACGTTGATTATGCGCTGGACGGAACGTTACCTTTTATCGCTCGTACATGGGATACCAACGACCGTCTTGGCACTGAACTTGCCATCCATGCCCCCGCTGGGTTTGATATTGTCGAAGGTGCGACGTTTACGATCTCCGACGGTTATCCGCATAACGAAATAACCTTCGAGTTTGATGATATCAATATTGATGATGGCGTTGCCGGCGGTAACGTGGAGATTTCGATAGACCCGTCGTCAACTGAAGAAGAAGTGGCGCTGTTGATGCGTGATGCAATAAATAACAATGCCACATTAACGGGAGCGGGTATCGTGGCAGGTTTTGCCAGTGGTGCAAATCCAACGGTTACCTCTACCGACAATGTAATCAACCTAGATGGACCGGTTGTCGTCGATGTTGATGATCCGCTGACGGTTCCCTATTCCGACACGGGTGATGACAATGCACCTCGGGAACAGGGGCAGGTTGTTATCGGTCAAAATATTATTTCGGACAGTCTCGGTTTTGGTATTTCCATGGTTTCAACGGTCATCGACGCAGACGGAAATCCCCATCAGGGTCCGGTCCGTGTGGGACGGGAACTGAACACGTTTAATCTTCTGCCGGGTGTTGTGGTGACGGATAATATTCTCGCAAATAACACGCTTGGTGGCATTAGTTTGTCTGGAGATGCGACAGCAGGACAAACTGCTGCTGTGCCATTTGCTCGGATTATCAACAACACGATCGTTGGTAACGGTACGGGAACTGGTATTCAAATATCCAATAATGCAAGTCCCACTCTGTTGAACAATATCGTTGCTGACCTAAATGTCGGGATCGATGTTGACCCTTCCAGCAGTACATCCGTCATTGGCGGAATGGTGTATGCAAATAACGCAACGGATGCGACTGACACCAAAGGGGATTTCTCGATTGACATCGATACCGCTGCAGGCGACGCGTTGTTCCAAGACGCAACCAACGGGAATTATTATCTGGCTCCTGGGGCTTTGGCGATTGATAGCGCGGTAGATTCCGTCGTTGAACGCGACGAAATGCATACCCTGAAGTCACCATTGGGGATTGCCGATTCACCGATTATCGTATCAAGTTATGATGCGATTGGTCAGCGAAGAGTAGATGACCCTTCGGTTTCTACACCAACGGGGATTGGTCACGAAGTATTCAAGGATAGAGGTGCTTTGGATCGCGCTGATTTTGTCGGCCCGCAGGCAGTGATTGTTAGTCCACTGGATAATACCGCTCCAGATCGGAACCCGGCAGATACGATCATTGAAATCCGCAATCAGGACCTAGAAGTGATCGCGATTCAATTAGTCGAAAGCGAAAATTCACGCGACCTGAATGGTGGCTCGGGCGTTTTGGATTCTAGTGTTCAGTCAAGTGCTGTCACCCTCTTTAGGGATGGCGTGCGACTCGAACCACGATTCGATTACACCTTTGAATACGACTCCGCCAATGACATTATTCGTTTGATAC
>DTSG01000403.1 GCA_012965455.1 Planctomycetaceae bacterium
GATGCACTCAAGATCAAAACATCACTCGACGACTCTGAACAAGCGTACATTGATGCTGGTGGATCCGAAACATCTTACCAAGCGCTACAGGGTAAACTCAAAGAAATGGAACGCATCGGATCTATGCGAGTCGCAAAGCTCCTGCGGGGACATGCCGACAAAATGAAGTCGCCGACAAACACCCGACTTCACGCTCTATTAATCGAAATCGAGGCAGTCCGGCGGCAAGTCATTAATAAAGACGCCATTGACGCACTTGCTTCCTCAATCGAGTCTTTCCTCGTCAATAATCCTATCCACCCTAAAACCAAACAGCTAATCGATGACTATTTCGACGTCGCCCTCCGGTACTCCTTCGACCTTGACGCGTACTGCCAGTCACTCGCTGAACAGTGGCGGGTCGACGCTCCTGAACTCGCCGAACAGCTTGTGGCAAAGTGCAAACGGCACCTCAATGCCGTACGCAAGGAGATCGACAGCCTTGAAGACGACAAAGGCTACAATACCCCGCGCCTCTACGCACAATTCGGAGACGCTCAGAAGACACTCCAATTGTTAGACAGCGGGACAACGTTCGGTGTCTTTCGCCCCATCCACCGAGCGTGGCGGATATCCGCTGAAAACAAATTGCAATAGATCACTGTAAACCGTTGATTCGATAATGTTCAGGCTTATGTGAACCGTGGGTGTTTTTGTAGACATCCAGCCATTCGCCGATAATTCTGTGATAGATTGAGTACTATGTCGAGCCTACCGCCACAACCGCAGCCTCCACAGCCTCACCAATGGGTTAATCCCAACCCAAACGGTATTCCGCGGCAGTCCAACGGCAAAGTCTGGATCATTGTCGCAGCCGTCATCGGGATCAGCATCATTGGTGTAATACTTCTAGTCGTTGGCATGGGCGTTCTCTATTGGGCGACGTCCACCGAAGAACCTCTCGGCCCCAACGACGAAGCAGCCATTGTCGATATCGACAGGTTCCTCGACTGGAGCGGAGACCCATATGCTCCAGACTACAGTGGCGAAAAGCTCATCAAAACACGATTTTTCGACGGCTCCTATGATATCGACTATGATTTTGATGTTCCGGAAGATCCAAACGCACCCTATCTAAACTGCAACATCACGATCGAGAAAAACAATGCAGATGCCAAAGCAATCTACGTCAGTATGTGGGCCGGCGCAATACTGGGTATGCACATGCTTGGCGATGCAGACGTCGAGGTGATCACGCGCAATGACATCTTCCGTTGGGGTGATGAATCCACATTTGCTATTCTATCGTTGGACGGCGAACCCTTTGGCAATATGTTTAGCGCTCGCAAGGGCACCCGCGTATTATTTATCATATTCTCGGGTATTTACACTGACGACGGAGAATTCGCTAGCGATCTGTTGCTACCCGCGCTGAATCAACTGCACACCTACGCGCCCTGATGTGTGCCTCTTCCCTACGGTTCGTCGTTTGGTCTGTCTGGGACGACTGCGTCGCGGCGGCGCATTTCAATTTGGGCATTCTGTAGCGTCGAAACCGCTCGGCGAAATACGCTCTTCACGGGCGCTAATCGTGGCCGCACTTGATTGTGCTTGGCCACAATCTGCCCTAATTTTCCGGGCTTGGCACTACGCTTCAACGTTTCCTCGCTCTGCCGTGCCTGCCCTTCCCACCGCTGAACCGCAGTATCAAAGGCAACCGACGCAGCATTCAACATCACCACTGCCTGGTCCAGATTTCGGTCCATGATCCGAGCGGCATCCGACACTTTCTGCCCCACGCTTCCCAGCGGAATCTTCGTTGACTGCAATCCACCCGAAGGTAACAACGTCCACACAAACAAATGTGTCGCTGTGATCTCGCGCACTAAAGCAAACAGCGGAGTGCGGTCTATATCAATCTTGTCTTCGTCGCCAGCGGCCATAAATCAGATTATCCAAGGTGGTTGTTCGCCGTAGCGATTGTTCCATTCGACAAAGAACCATTATAACCACAACCACCCCAAATACATGTAGTGCAATGGCAAGCTAAGCTCGTAGCCATCACTTCTTCGCGGCTGTTATAACACCTCGGTTTTTCGTTTGTATGCTAAACAGTGTTCCACCTGCGGTGATGTACAACGTTTTTAAATCGTTGCCACCAAAAGCGCAATTTGTAACTTCATCCACTTTGACCGCCATGAAGTCTATTAACTTCCCAGTAGGTGAGAATACATAGATTCCGCCTTTTTGTGAATTGTCTTCCACAGCGACATCATCGCTATTTAGACCACCCGCCACGTAGATGTTCCCCTTTACATCTTCCGCCATTCCATCTGGACCCCGACTACTGCCCCAGTCATAAACCAGTTTTTTCGTGTCGAGCAAAACCGTGCCGCAGCAATCCATGACCTCAAAGCGAAACAGCTTGCGTTCACCACCTTTGACTGAATTATTGTTACCGGCAACGTACAGGTACTTTTGATCTCGCGTAATCAGTACGCCGTTAGGCCGATCTACTTCATGAGCGATCACGCGGGTCACTATCCCATCAGTGTCGACTCGGTAAACACCCTCAACGGGTCGGCCTTTATCGTCCTGTTGCGGTAAGTTTTCATACGGCCCGTACTTGGGATCAGAGAAATAGATCCGTCCCGCTTTATCAATCGTGATGTCGTTGGGTTGATTGTACGGTGCGTTCTCGAACTTCTCGGTGACCACCGTTTCAGAACCGTCCGCTTCAAAGCGAATGACTCGATTTTTCGATGGCTGACAACACCAAAGTCGACCTTCCGCATCCCACATCAATCCGTTAGTTCCGAGATCTTTCTTGTAAACTTGTGGAGCCTCGTCATCTCGCAGTAGGTACACGCTGCCGTGACTGGCGACCAAACCGATTTTTGGATGCCACGCGGGACCCTCACCCGCGGCGCCAGCATACAGTTTTTGTAATGTCGCTCCCCGTTGCCAGACACTGCGCTGAGCCTGGACCGGTGACGCGGCGGATATACCAACAACGCACAATGCGACAAATATACTCAACTTGCCCCAGCTGCGCGGACTATATATACGCATATCTATATTCCTCTTCATTCTATTTACTATCAGTTCTTTTAAACATGTTGCTGTGGGGATTACCCCGACTCAACATATACGCTAGCAGGTCCAACACTTCATCTTGATTCAACTCGTTCAACAACTTCGCGGGCATCAAGGATGCCTTGGCCGGTGCCATTTCATCTACATTACTCTTCTCAATAATCACCGTCTTGGTGGGATCCACCGCGTCCACTGACACGGTTAACTCGCCGTCCGTATCGTTCGTCACCCGACCACTGTAAACTTTACCATCATTAGTCGTAATCACCATCGCTCGATATTGATCCGAGATGACTTTGCTAGGTAACACTATTGCCTCTATCAAATCGCGGTGCGAAAACCTACCCGCAACATTGCTAAGATCCGGGCCCGTTGCACCCCCTGCTCCATCAAACCGATGACAACTGCCGCACTTAGCCGCCGCAAACATTGTTTTACCGCGGTCGAAGCTACGCTCTAACAAACTGCTATTCGCCAGCCCTATTAGTTGATCAACATTCCATTCACTACCTGGACCCACCGGCTTCGGCAACTCCGCGTCTACAGGCGGTGGCCTCAACGTGCTATCCGCGAGTGAATCTCGTTCAGCCTGCGACATATTCGCCACCGCTTCCTTTTGAATGTTATCGAGAAAACCAACATAACTGGCACCGCCAGATTTTTTTCTAGCAACTACAAACCACTCGAGATACTCTCGACGTTGCTCAAGCGTCCAGCCGTAACGCAGGTTCCGCAAAGCGTAGGCGTAGTGCATTTTCTGGATTTCAGGTCGATTGTTAATGGAATTTGCAATCGTTTGCCCATAACCGCGGTTACGAGTCAAGAAGTCTGCAACGGTTTCACTCTTGCTCGTATCCTCAAGCCCCATCAGCTTCAGACATTTCCCGGCAATCGTCGCCGAGTTTAGGTAGACCAACACGCTGCATAGTTCGCGGTTTAACGCGTCATCTTTTGACGGAAACCGAGAATCGAGAACGTCGAGAATAACCGCTTGCTGTTCTATGGTTCCACTACCGAGACGAATAAAAATCAACGAGTAGGCGCGCAATAAGTCCAACCGTTGCGTGCGTTCGAGCCGTTCGTACGACAACGACTGCAACAGCGTCAACGCACGCGCAGCATCGGCCGATTCGCCCTGCCGCGCTAGTGCGATCGTTCCGTTGATCACTTCCATGGCGTTGCTGTTATTCTTCATTGGTATCAACTGTTTCCGCCACAGCGAGACAGGTTGATTTTCCAGCGCAATTCTAGCCGCATAGCGAATATGCCGATCCGAGTGCCCTAAGTGTTTCAATGCGACTGCAACGGTCTCATCCACCGATTCTTCCGTAGCGTGGTGGTGCAGTTGCTCGAGTGAACGTCGCAGTTTCCGCATCTGTTGCGCCGTTACGCTATCGCCGTGGAGACTTTCTTTTGGAGTGATCTCATCGCCGCGATATGTCACTCTATACAACTCAGACTGTGCCCCGCGACCACCGATCATAAAATACATTGCGCCATCGTGGCCAATCGCTACATCCGTAAGCGGCAATGGGGTGCGCGATAGAAATTCTTCCTTGACTGCCGTGTAACTTGAACCGGAGGGCGTAAAGTGCACCGCGTACATCGTGCCGAATGTCCAATCAAGGCAATACAATGCGTGCTGATATTTTGCTGGAAAGTTCGTGCCATAGCCAAACGCAACGCCAACGGGTGAGCCTGGTCCAATATCAACGGCAGGCGGCAGGCTATCGGCGTAGTACGTAGGCCATTTGCCTGTACCACTGCGCCACCCAAATTCGCTGCCGCTCGTCGCATGAACAACTCGAGTCGGTCGATACCACGGTGTTCCGTAATCCCATTCCATATCGGCGTCATAGGCGAACATATCGCCCTCAGTATTAAACGCAAAGTCAAAAGGATTGCGGTATCCCATACTAAGCAGTTCCCAATGTTTGCCGTCGGGGTCTGTTTGAGCTATCCAACCGCCTGGTGCTAATTTACCTGCGGCATGGCCACGTGCATCCCACTGCCTAGGTAACAACAAATCCTCATTCCAATTCGTTGGAATCCGACTCGCGTCAAGATTCTGTGGTAAATTAGTATGATTGCCCGCGATGACTACAATGGATTTCCCATCAGGCGACAACCTCAGCGAATGCGGTCCATGTTCACCGCCACCTTGAAACGATTTCAACTTAGTTACTTCATCAAATTGGTCATCACCATTGGTGTCACGCAAGCGATATAATCCACTGCCAGGCCCGCCGTTGGCGCTCACATATAGAGAGTCGAAGGCGAAGAGCATACCGTGGGCGGAAGTCATCGGCACGTCTAGCTTTTCGACAATGGTTTCTTCGGGTCCGCTCTGTCCGGGGAGAGCAGCTGGAGTAATGCGGTACAGCCCCTGATTGCCTTGGTCACTAGCAATTAGACGCCCTTTTTTATCAAACGCTATGCATACCCAGGAACCTTGAGTGCCTCGGGGGACGGTGTAAAGCAATTCAACCTGGAATCCAGGCAATAATTGGAACGTCTGGGGCGGCACGTCACCTACGAGACCGCCTGACCTCGAACCGTACAGGGGAGTTCCCCAAGGCGACATTCCGTGTTTACCGTGCACAAATACTGCTTGCATTTCCTGCGAATTGTCGCTAGCGGTACATTTCCAGTTTTCATCGGTGACAACATACCGCAATTTTCCTGACGCTAATTGTAAAACTAATTTACAAACGAAACCGCCAACACCTGTGCCGTCATTAACGCACACGGCACGCAGTTCATTCTTGCCGACTTTGAGATGTTTCGTGATCGAAACGCTTGAAGAAACAGCCCATTCATCACCCGCAGCGACACGCTGGCCGTTCACATAGAACACAAAGTGGTTATCACAAGTGGCGACGAGGGTCGAGTTGGTAATCTTTTCGAGTTCAATCGTTTTCACAAAGGTAACTCGTTCACCATCGCCCGCTTGTTTTTGCCGCCAGAGCCAACTTGCTGTCGTCCCAAGTTTAACATCCAAAATTTCGCCTGCTGGCGCATCCGTTGGTTCGTCCGGCTTAAAGTTAGCAGCAAGGTCGACTCGAATTACCGATGGTGCAATCGATGGCTGTTGCGTTTGCACCTGGCCAATGGATGAACCGCAGATCAAAATAATGAACGTAAACAAAACAACTAGTTGGTATCGCATAGATTTTCGCTTGTGATTGAGATTTCTTTAGAGCACGGTTTCACCCGCGGAATATTATAACATTTTGCACAATTGTATGGGTTTACCCTCGTGACTGTCAGTCGGCGGAAGACACGATACCGATTGTTGCCAAACACCACTACTTCCCAAAGGCAATCACACCCTGCGTCGTACGATAAATCAGCTTACCGTCATAGATAGCCGGCGTGGACATGCTTCCTGCGGGCAACTCAGTTTTGCCCAACAACTTGTATTCCCTGGAAGCGGCTACGGTCGTCACGACACCGTCACGGTCAACTCCATAGATAATGCCGCCGGCACAAACGGGAGAAGCGAAAAACTGACCACCGATCCGTTTAGCCCAAACTTCGAGCCCTGTTTCCGCTTCCAAGCATGCCAATATCCCTCGGTCCGTCCACAAAAACATCAAACCACCAACAACGAGTGGCGTGGGACAATGTGGCACGTTACGCATGAGTCGATACACTTCTCTGGCCTGTCCGTCTCCATCCACCGACTCAGGATCTAAGGCAACGAGTGTTTTAACGCCCGTTGTGAACCCGCTGGCCGCGATTACTAGTCCGTTGGCAACAATCGGCGACCCGATCGCACGCTGCTGGTGGTCTCCGAACACAATATTTTGCCACAAAATTTCTCCCTTTTCAAAATCAACAGCAACGACACCTTCATAGGCGTGGCTAAAGATCACTTGGGTCACAGCTGATTTGCCTTGATAGATCACGGGCGTCGAAAAACCTGTCCGTTGCGTTTTTCTTATCGTTTTCCAACATTCCGTACCCGTGCCGGCATCGAGCGCTAACAAGAAACTTTCGTGCTTTTCATTGTCGTGCGTCAACAACAGTCGACCCTCGTGCAAAATCGGAGATGTCGCACAACCGGGTGCTGCTGCAAATCCGCCCAACTCATACTTCCAGACTTTTTTTCCCTGATGGTTCAACGCATGTATTGCCGAGTCCGTTGCTGATTGCCATAACACGTACACATGCCTTTCATCAGCACACGGGGTCGAACTAGCAAAGCCGTTGCGTTTGTGGGCTTTAAAAACCTGCAATGGAAACTCCACCGACCAAGCATTTTTTCCCGACTCAACATCAATGGCTGTCAATTTTCGCACGCTCGTTTCAGGGTCGGCGCTGGTGACGTAGACATTCCCGCCGCCAACCACTGGCGACGAGTTTCCCATTCCCGCAACGGGGCACTGCCACAACGCATCGGCAACCTCAAACGTCGCTGGAAATTTAGCTGCTGCGGCATATCCGGTACCGTTGGGCCCACGAAAACGTCCCCAATCGCCAGCCTGTACAGATAGACTGGTCGATAAACAGAACCACAGCGCCGCTACACAGGCCAGCACCGAACTATTTGCCTTTTTGGTCATAGGTAATCTCACTCCTAGCGATCTGGCGGCTATGAATTTGTTTTCCATCAATATTGATAATACGATATTCAACAGTCGGGTCGGACGCCGTCGTATCAAATTCGACGATCCCAAATGATTGCTTTTTATTGTAGGAGAATTCAGCCGCAGCCATCTCCGGGTGCACATGCTGATTGGTTAATCGCGAACTATTGAATTCATACAACGGATACATTCCTTCTCGCTGAATCTTCCATAAATCACTGCGGTGCCGATCCGCTGACATTAAAAGTACACCGCTCTTGTCCGACTGCTTAACCACATCAAATATGTCGTTGCGTTCCTGCTTGAAACCATTCCATGTATCTTTACTGTTGCCTTTTGCACCGAATACCCAAGGAACAGGTGAGACCAACACAGTGAACACTCCGCTTGATTCCTTAATTGTCCGCTTGAGCCACCTCGTTTGCACGGGGCCCAACATCGTGGGTAGCGATTCATCGCTTGGTCGCAGATCGCGATAGGTACGACCGTCAAGCATAATGAAATGGACGTTGCCGACATAATAGTCATACCAACAACCCGGTTGGGTCCCCCCGTTGCCGTACTTGGGGTTCACCCAATTATTCTTAAACACATTCCATACGGGGATCTTCCAATATGGTTCTTCAACCAGTGGACCACCCTGACAATCATTGGTCCCAAAATCATGATCGTCCCAAATAGTGTAGACCGGAACCTGAGAGACTAAGCTTCTAAATTCGGGACGGGACTGCCGGCGATAATAGCAATAGTGCTGCATCTCAGGCATTTCTGGGGCGTCGCTGTATGTATTGTCCCCTAATAGCATCAACACATCGGGCCGTTGTTCTACAATCGTATTCCACGCGTATTCATTGGCGGGAACAAATCCCGCACCGCCGCCAAATGCCACTCGAAACTTCGTTGGTTGGTGCTGCGCTGCAAGCGTATGAAACTTGTATACCTCTGGCAACCGCTCACCGCCCAGCGTCAGTGTGTACTCGTAATCATGGTTTGCCAGCAAACCATCGACCCGCACGACGGCCGTGTAATCGGTTGAAGCGTGTGACTGATCGGCAGCGTTACCGACGCTTTTTGAACTACCTCGTTCTCGAATCGCCACCTTAACCGCACAGGCACTTGCGGTGCGTACCCAGATGGAGATACCCGTGCCGGTGTTTTGGCCCAACATCGGTCCGTGAACCAACGGTGAAGCGTCCGCAAAAAGTGCTTGAAAGGCCTTCATATTCCGTAGTGGTTCAAGGCCGGTCTTGGTACCACCTAAGAACCGCGACTGGGGGATACCGAGATTCAGAGCTTTGTCTACTGACGCGACGGCGGTTTCCAATTGTCCGTCTGCGGCGTAGGCGACGGCCAGCATATATTGCGATTCACCATCACGAGGAACGACGGATACGATTTCCCGCAATGCCATGATCGCTTGTTCTTGTTTTCCCCCCCCGATCCTTTTCAGTCTTTCTTGGTGCACGCGGTCGTTGGTCGAGGGTAGC
>DTSG01000404.1:0-1077 GCA_012965455.1 Planctomycetaceae bacterium
ACGCCATACTCTCGGCGAATTCGCTCAAGATAGCCTTCTGAAGAGCTGATTCACACGACGCTATGTGACGTGGTTCACCAACGGGGAGCGACTCCTGTTTTCCTTGGTTCCGCCTTTAAGAATAAAGGTGTTCAACCTCTGTTAAACGCAATTACTCGATATCTACCGTCACCGCTTGGTAAAGAAATTGAAGCGAACGAAATTGATGGCGAAGACACGATGCTGCTGGCACCTGACTTCGCAGCGCCGTTCGTAGGTATGGCCTTCAAGATTGTAGAAGACACCTTTGGCCAGCTGACATTTATGCGAGTCTATCAGGGGCGCATCAAAAAAGGCGAAACTTACTTCAACCAACGAAATCAACGTAAAGAACGTTTTTCACGCATCGTTCGGATGCACTCGGATAAACGAGAGGAAATCGACGAAGCGACAGCTGGCGATATTGTAGCGGTAATGGGAATTGACTGTGCCAGCGGTGACACTTACAGCGACAAACCAGGTTACTGTTCGCTGGAAAATATTTATGTCGCTGATCCGGTGATCACGATGGCAGTCGTCGCTGCCAATCGCAGTGAATCCGACAAGCTTGGAAAAGCTCTGCAACGTTTCCGCAAGGAAGACCCGACATTCCATGTTCGGACGGACGAAGAAACTGCCGAGACATTGATTGCTGGGATGGGGGAATTGCACTTAGAAGTCTATCTTGAGCGAATTCGCCGAGAGTATGGCGTAGAAGTAGAAGTAGGTGCTCCCAAGGTAAGTTATCGGGAAGCACCAACTGTTGGTACGTCGTTTAACTACAAACACAAGAAACAAACCGGTGGTTCTGGTCAGTTCGCACATATTGTTGGATCGATTGAGCCGATTGATGTCGAAGGTGACGACACGTTTGAATTTGTAGAAAACATTGTCGGTGGGCGTATTCCTAAGCAATACATTCCGTCGGTTGAAAAGGGTTTCCGGCTTTCCTGTGAACGTGGGCCTTTGGCGCGCTACCCCGTAGTGGGCGTGAGGGTCACTTTGGACGACGGTTCCTATCACGAGGTTGATAGTTCTGACAAAGCGTTTCAAACAGCT
>DTSG01000404.1:1174-2493 GCA_012965455.1 Planctomycetaceae bacterium
AAGATTACCAAGGCTCGGTGACCGGTGATATTATTAGTCGCCGAGGCATTGTTGCTTCTTCAGATGCCCGAGATGGTACCGCTCTGATTAACGTTGAAGTACCTTTGGTCGAAACGTTTGGATATGCAACAGACCTGCGTTCGATGACCAAAGGTCAAGGAATTTTCCAAATGGAACTTGCTCGCTATGGTAAGGTTCCACGAAGTATCCAAGAAGAAATCATTAAGGTACGTGCCGCAGAGTACGCTGAAATGAAAAAATAGTATCCGCTAGGATATTTAGTATACGATCAAACCGCCGAGAGTCAGCTAGACCTGAGGCGGTTTTTTCTGCGCTAGTCGCAAGCTGTACCTGTTAGGTGACAGACGTTTAAATGTCAAACACTGTTTCGACGTTGCCTCGTAGAATTATCGAGCCAAACTCGATCGCACGTTGTTCGGACCAATTTCGGTCGATGACATAACGTTCGGCAAGTACCTTAGAAAGGATACGCTTGTACATGCGAAACTTGGGCAGCGCGAACTCGAGTTTGTACATGTCACTGTAATATCCAATTTGTTTGGTTTGCGGGACGGCTTCGAGTCGAGCGGCTGTATCGTGTTCGATAAATGTTGGCGTATTGCTGTACCACCAGTGCCCGTGGGTAACGACGTTAGGGAATATCCAAGCGTAACTGGCAAGTTCTTGATTTGTGACACTTGCGAGCACCGAGATAGGAAAGGTGACGGTCGGAAACGCATTGAATACTTCTTGGTATTGGATCAGTGAAACACGACTGTCATATAGATCTTGTCCCTGAAATACGCCGGTAGGATAAACTCGACGGTTGACTCCGATCATTAGATCAAACGGTAGCTGATGGGTTTCACATTGTTGGGTGATTGTCCAGAACATCCAGCGTGCCATGGCTTCGATGTGGCTCGCGTCCGCCTCAGTTCCTTTAGTCAATATTTGTTGTAGTGCGTTCTTGGCTCGGCCATCAGAGATTGTCGATGGGCTAAAACTGGGGGGCAGTGAGATCGCACATGCTTTGGCGTTGTTGGTTTTGAAGTGCGTAAACAGAGTGGCAACAGCTTGCCGTAAATCCGTAATCGATTCCAAGGAAGTGCTTGTAGAAACTTCGAGTCGGTCACGTACATCTTGCTTGGCTAAATGAAAAACCAAGTCATCGGTCCGCAAGCAGGGAATATAGACATTAGTGTCAAAGCCTTGTAATGAGTCATCGAAGTCGTTGGTCAGGAAGACTGCTTCGATGCCGGATTTTTCCAAGACTTGTTCTGACCAATTGTCAGCGTTCATTTGTGTTTGGGCAGCGTCAT
>DTSG01000405.1 GCA_012965455.1 Planctomycetaceae bacterium
CTGTGCGTGCCAGAGCTAGCAACATCAATATTGTGGCTTGATTCGCCGAACAAACCTTGTAGTGCCTTAAAATGACGACGATAACCGCAAACCATTTCTTATTATTGCAAACCTACATCCATGAATCATCCCTCGATCCACAAAACGCTGCGATCTCAGATTCTTGATATTTTTACCGAATATCAAGACAGCGACATCGATGGCACAACTCAAATAATAGAGTACATCGCCTTGGACGATAGCCGCTATGTCGGTCGCAGGTTTCACCATGAGAATCTAATCGCCGTCTGGTCGCACGAACAACAAACGATCACTTTGTTTGTTGACGGGGAAGAAACGGCAACAATGCCTGCGGCATGTAGTGCTGTCGTCCAAAAGCAAATAGCAGCTTAACTGCGGCTGATTCTCGCGCGTTGCATGCAATCCAAAATGTGGCTGTGGACAATTGCCAGCAGTTGCTCATCTGAAAGCGACTCGATTTCGCTGACGCTTATCGGTTCCCCATATACACAACGTATGCGACGAAAGCGAATCGCTCCTGTTCCCCGCGGCAAGCATTCGTGGGCTCCGATAAACCCGCAAGGAACGAGTGGGACTTGAGCTCGACGAACAAGCGCAATAAAGCCTCCTTTGAGCTGCTGCAACTCGCCATTCTTGCTACGTGTGCCCTCAGGAAAGATAACGACCACACCACCCGCCTTAAGGCTTTTCAATGTCGCCTTAATGCCTGCAATCCCCATGCCACCTCGGTCCAACGGAATCCCATCGACTTTCCGTAAGAACCAACCAAAAAGTGGGTGCTTGAACAACGTTTTTCGGGCAAGGTAGGCAAGATGACGGCTAGCAGCCATTCCCACAATGGGCGGGTCCAGCATGCTCTGATGATTAGCACAAACAATTGCACCACCATGCCGAGGAATATGATGTCGGCCTTGGCAATGGAAGCGAAACAACAACAATGCAAAAAGACGAAGAATAAATCGCGCTGCGGCATACGTCAAATATTTACTAAACGATTTTCGCGGCCATGCATTTCGCTCCGCTGTTGTCATGCGTGTTACTTCCCTAATGTTCATGCCAAGTCGTTTTCTCGAATACGAACGAGCCGCTCGATATGCTCAACTACTTCCGCAATGTTCATCCCGTCGGTAATTACAAACAGCGCATCGTCGGCTGCTTGTAAGCCACCAAGTTCCCGCGCTTCATCTTGTTCGTCACGCACGGTTTGTTGTTCTAAGATTTCTGCCAATGTCACGCTACTACCACTTGCATTGAGTTGGTCCACGCGCCGCTGTGCCCGCTCAGTCGGCGAGGCTGAAAGGTAAATTTTGCACTGCGCGTCCGGAAAAGCCAATGTCCCCTGATCGCGACCTTCGGTAACCACATTATTATCGCTAGCCAATTGCCGCTGTAGTTTCACAAGCGCTGCACGAACCTGTACGTTGTCGGCGGCTCGATGCACAGCCGCTGTAACTTCTGGGGAGCGAATGGCCTGAGTAACATCTTCCCCAGCAATAAACACCTTGTCTTGGTCGGTGTAATACTCCAGCGTCCGCCCCAGTTCTCCAATTGCGTCTTCGTTTTCCCAAACAACTCCGTTTTCGTGAGCCAAGAGTACAACACAGCGATACATTGCACCGGTATCTAAGAACATATAGCCGAGTTGCTCTGCGACCATCCGTGCGACGGTACTTTTGCCTGCTCCGGCAGGTCCATCGATTGTCACAATCATGAATGAATCTCCTGCATTCTCCCCTATTCCCTTTGAATTCTAGTAACCACGCAAAGGCGAACCACTAAAACCGCAACTCAATTTGCAGCCACTCGTGACCTGTCATATCCAAAATGACTTGTCCATCTTCAACATTGCATTCACCTAATGGCGAACCGTCTAAATTTTGTTGTACAGCTGACACGACCGGACGAAAAGTCGCCAATTTTGTCCGCACACTTCGCCCGGCTGTTTCCATAATTCGTGCTTGCAAACCTACCACTGCTTCGCCCTCGAGCACTGTTTGCCAATGCGTGACAACCAAGTTCCGAGCACCTAAGTGTAACAACGAACTGCTATTATGACCGCTCGGTTCTCCTTGAGAATCAACCGCATAGATTGGCGGCTGCTGAAACTGTTGGGCTGCGATCTGGGCCTGGTCTAAATCCACACCAATCCCAACTTGAAACGACCGACAAGTCTCGCCGCTGACGACAAGTATTGAATCTAAAAATCGTCGCCCAACGCGGCGGTGATACGGCAAGCCACCAGTTAGCAATGTCGTTTTCTTTTCCGACTCGATTTCAATGTACTCCGGCGCAACAAGTCGCTTGCTACTTGCACCATGGACTGTCCCTTGCATCCCGCGCGTCAAATTCGCTGCTTCGTCTCCCCACGCATATCGCAAACAGTAATAGGAATTCCACGGTTTATTGACTGGCTCTTGCAGAATATCCAACTCAGTCTTAATTCCTAAAACGCGGCTACCGCGCTCCACCG
>DTSG01000406.1 GCA_012965455.1 Planctomycetaceae bacterium
ACGTTAAGTAGGAATTTTAACGCGAGGAGCTGATAAGGATAGAAATTAATAGAGTCACCATTCATAGTGAAAGATCACATGTTGAACTGTTCAAACAATGTCTAGGGTGCACGAAAAAGTAATATCGGAGTCGATGTATAAAACGCTTGTTAATGTAATCTGAGTTGGGAATTTTGTCACAGATTATTTGCACTCCCATTTTGGATTATGTCGACTGCTTTTTCGGCAATCATAATTACTGGTGCGTGGGTGTTTCCGGTGGTCACTTTCGGCATAATCGATGCATCTACGACTCGTAGCCCTTTGACACCATGGACCTTAAGATCGGGTGCAACAACTGTTAGCGGTTTATCAACGGATCCCATGCGGCAGGAGCCAGCAAGATGATGAGTAACGCTGGCTGTTTCTCGAATCCACCGTCGAAAGTCAAAATCGGATGAGATGCGCTTACCCGGGCGAATCTCCCGACCACATAGGTCGACAAAAGCCGGTTGATTGGCGATGCGGCGAATGAGGTCGCAGCTAAACTGCAACGCAGTGATATCACGAGTGTCTCGGAAAAAATTGAAGCGGAACTGCGGGTGATCTTTTGCGTTTGGCGAACAAATTCTTACATAACCGCGACTTTTGCAGTTAACCAATTGAGACCAGATCTGAAAACCGTGACCCGAGAAATTATTGTAAAGATCTCCGAATACGATTGGCGCGAAACTAAACTGAATATCAGGACTATATAGCGATGGATCGCTTCTTATAAATCCGCCGACATCTATATGTGTTGTTGCCGCGGAACCCGTATGGGTGAGTAGCCATTTCAGTCCAGCTAACCATTTGCGAGGAAAACGGGTCTCGGGATAAATTCCGACTGGTTCCTTACACTCAAACGCGAAGGAAATAAGTGGATGTGTTTGCAGGTTACATCCCACACCTGGGAGATCTAGCACGACTGGAATACCGAGCGACTCGAGAAGCGTAGGTTCACCAATTCCTGACAGCTGTAGTAGCTGTGGAGAGCCTAGGCTACCCGCGGCTAGGAGAATTTCTTGATCAGAAAATATTCGGTGTTGCGTCTTCCCATTGCAATAGTCAACCCCGATAGCTCGATTGTTTTCGACTACGATGCGTTGTACTTGTGCACCGGTTAGTATTGTGAGGTTTGGCCTTTTCAGTGCCGGTGTCAGGTAACCAGCATAGGCATCAGATCGGCGACCACGCCAAATGTTACGGTGAAGCGGTCCGAAACCTTCTTGACTTGGTCCGTTGCAGTTGTTGTTGAGTGGATACCCCGCTTGTTTTACAGCTGTCAGAAAAGCTTGGTTTAACGGAGAAGTTGACGGATCACCACGCATGATATTGATCGGTCCATTTTGACCCATGTAAACGTCGGATGGCTCATCGAAGGATTCGATACGTCTAAAGATCGGTTCGATTTCTTGATAACTCCAGCCAGGACAACCGTCGGAAGCCCAGCTGTCATAGTCAGTCGGGTTACCGCGTACCCATACCATACCGTTTATTGCTGATGAGCCACCGAGGACATACCCCATCTTGTAGGGTAGCTTCTGGTTATTGGCATAAATTTCGGGCTCGGACTGATAGCCCCAATGGTAGCGACCTTTCTGATAAAGAGAGGCTACTGCTCCCGGCACTTGTATCGAAAGGCCGCGATATTTGGGTCCAGCTTCCAGCACTAATACTCGGTTGGAAGGATCTTCGGTCAGTCGGCCAGCGAGCACACACCCAGCAGTTCCGCCACCGACCACGATATAGTCGAAATGGGATTGAACCATTCAAGCATCCTTAAAATGAACAACGCTTACCTAGATGTCATTGGGAAGCGTTGTAGCTTTTCTTGTTTCCTCTGAAGTAATAATCTCTATCACGGCTGGCGTTCCGTTATTGTTCGTCTCCAACGCGCGTTGCAGGGCTGCCATGATTTGTTCTGGTTTAGTAATCCTTTCTCCGTAACCGCCTAGCGCTTTTGCAACGTCGGCATAATCACCACCGAGTTCGTGTATACCATACTGTTGAGCAGCTACTGGATGATTGTCAGCGTATCCACCCATAACGGAATTCTTCATCACTATAGTGGTTGTGCCAATGCGATTGCGCACGGCAGTTTCGAAGTCCATACCAACCATGCCAAAGGCCGCTTCACCCATGATGTTTATGCAGTTCCAATTCGGTCGAGCTAGTTTTGCGCCCTGAATGAGGCCGAGACCTGTACCAAGCTGGGTCGTCTTGCCCCAACCAAGGTAACCGTGGGGGATGATAGTTTCGTAAAACGGGGTGGTTTGGTCTCGCGGAGAGCCAGCGTCATGCGTGACGATCGTTTTTGTCCGATCTACGCTGCGCATCAAGTCCCAGACCACGCGATACGGGTTGATGGGTGACTCGTCGGATTCAAGCAGGGGGCGCCACTTCTGAAGGAAAGTTTTCTTCACAGCTGCTATCTCTTCTTGATTCGCCAAGTTTTTCTGG
>DTSG01000407.1 GCA_012965455.1 Planctomycetaceae bacterium
GTGCAAACCGCCCGTTGCAGCAAGCGACTTGTATTTTGTGCAGGACTATTTAAGGGCGGTTATTAATTAATGTCATCTGAAATGAATCCACAGGCGGTCGAACAAACCAAGCAGCAGATACGTGGTTTGGTCAGTGAGATTGCACAATTGGCGAAAAGTGGAATGAGCCCAGACGAATTTTACGCGGCTTTTATGCAGAAAATCGTTTCGGCATTGGCCGCTGCTGGTGGGGCTGTCTGGTCTATCAGTGATGAGGGAGTAGCAAAGGTTGCCTATCAAATCAACATTGAATCCAATCTGCTTGATGATTCTTCAGAGGATGCCGCCCGCCACGCTAAATTATTGCACTACATCGCGCATACAAACGAACCTCAGTTAATTCCACCTAATTCTGGTTTTGGCGAAGATGGTACAATCGGCAACCCCACACCGCATCTGTTGGTATTGGCGCCACTGCAGGGCGATGATCAAGTCGAGGGTGTGGTGGAAGTGTTTCAGCGGCCCAATTCTCAACCGGCCACACAACGTGGTTACTTGCGATTTTTGGTGCAGATGTGTGAACTTGCCTCGGAGTGGGTGAAGGGTCAGAAGTTAAAACACTTCAGTGATCGCCATTCATTGTGGGCCCAAGCAGATCAGTTCAGTCGTACAGCCCACCATAATCTCGATTTGCGAGAGACGGTCTATTCGATCGCCAACGAGGGTCGTCGCATGATTGGCTGTGACCGAGTTTGTGTGGCGCTGCGTCGAGGCCAGAAATGCCGAGTGGAAGCGGTGAGTGGACAGGATACAGTGGAAACACGGAGTAATGCCGTTACGCTCCTTGGTAAGTTGGCAACGCGGGTGATGCGCAGCGGTGAACCACTGTGGTATGACGGCGACACAGAAGACTTGCCTCCCCAAATCGAAGAAGTGCTCGATGAATATATTGACGAATCATATACCAAGACGCTAGTTGTTTTACCATTGAAACGCCCCGAGACGCGTGCTGAGGCGGCTCAGGATCCCTCGGAGCGAGACCCGACGGAGGGATCGAAGCATGAGGAATTCATCGGGGCGTTGATTGTCGAGCAAATCGAAACTAACCTACCCCGCAGTATTCTCGACCCTCGAATTGACCTTGTTTACGAACACAGTTGTCGCGCGGTGGCAAATAGTATGGAACACAATAACTTGTTCCTGATGCCGATTTGGCGGGCGATTGGGCGAGCGGCGTGGATTATCCGAGTACGAGCATTGCCAAAGACGATAGCGATTGTGTCAGCAGTGATTGCTGTTCTGCTGATGTTTACGCTGATCCCAGTGGATTTTTCAGTAGAATCTGAAGGGATTATTCAACCAATCGATCGACACGATATCTTTGTGACGGCTAATGGCATTGTCAGCGAGCTTAGTGTGATCGATCAGCAGCACGTAGGAAAAGGCGATAAATTGCTGTTGTTGGAAGATCCAGATCTGCAAATTGAAAAACAGCGAGTCAGCGGGCAACTTGAAGAAACGAAAAAGCAGCTTAGCAATGCACGTCGCGCTCAGTTTCAGATCGGGCTCAGTCCAGCGGATAAGATTCGAGTTTCCGGTCAAGTGCAGCAACTGAGTTTAAGACGTAACTCGCTACAGGCTGAAATGGCGATCATTGCCAAGAAAGAGGCTTTGCTGGAAATACGGAGTCCCTGTGATGGGCAGGTTATTTTGCAATGGGATATTGAGAAAACCCTGTTGCATCGCCCAGTTGCCTTGGGGCAGATCGTAATGACTGTCGTACAAACCGATGAGGGGCACGACTGGGAAATTGAACTCGCGATGCCAGAACGCCGTTTTGGCAGCGTGGCGAAGTACATGTCAGGGCAACAGGGTGATAGTGTATTAAAAGTTGAATTTGTTTTGGCAATGAATCCGGAAGAAATATTTACGGGCACAGTTCGTAAGATCCGACCGACAACGCAAGTTGCTGGTGAAGATGGACCGGTGGTCATGATTTTAGTGGATTTTGACCATGATGAGTTGAGTGCGCGACTTGATGGTAAGTTACGGCCAGGCACGACGGTGACCTGTGATATTCACTGCGGGGAGTCGTCGTTGGGGTACTCGTGGTTCCATGAAGCGATTCAATGGGTGCAATATCACTTGTTGTTTTAATGTAAAAGATGAATCAAAAAACAAACAGAATTGAAATTGATTTGGGAGTTAAGATGCGTAAAGCAATGATGGGGTTAACGGTTTCGATATTACTTGCTGTTGTGGCAGGGCAGTACGCATTTACACAGCAGCCGGCCCCGCAGGCTGCTATTGGTTTCACAATCGCAGACTGTAACGTCGCGCTGCTGGAGGAGGTTGAGGTCGCCGCGCAGCAACCGGGAGTGTTAACGGCAGTTGGTGTACAGGAAGGCGCAGCGGTAAAGGCAGGTGACATCTTGGCACAGATTGATGATGCGGATGCTCGAGTTCGTCGTCAAGAGGTTGAATTGCAGTTAAAGGTTTCCCAGAAAGAGGCTAGTAATGACATCAATGTTAAAGCGGCAATTGCCTCGGCAGATGTTGCCGATGCGGAACTTAAAGAATCTCAGGCGGTTAATGTTGAGTCTCCAGGAGCGGTTCCTTTAACGCAGATTCGTCGTGAAATGTTGACCGTGGAACGCGCTCGTTTGCAAGTCGAAGTTGCTGAGCTTGAGCTGGAAGTTGCGGGTTTAACGGTCGATGTACGGCAGGCACAGTTATCGCGGGCGAATCTGGATATCGAGCGACGCAAAGTAACGGCTCCCCTAAACGGCGAAGTAGAACGACGATACAAGGAAGTAGGCGAGTGGGCTCAGATTGGGGATCCTATTTTCCAAATTGTGCGGATGGACGTGTTGCGGATCGAGGGGTTTGTTACGATCGATCAGCAATTGCCGCAATTGTTGTTCGAGCGGTCAGTGACGGTAAGTTACTCGATCTATGATCCGGCTGACAAAGCTGATCCCAAAAAAGAGTTTTCCTTTGAGGGCATGATTAAGTTTGTTAGTAACAAAGTGGAAGCAGGTGGCGAATACAAAGTGTGGGCAGAGGTCACGAATAAAAAATACAAAGGCCAGTGGGTTTTGCGTCCCGGCGTAACGCTCAGTATGACCGTGGGTAATTGATTTGAATTTCAAGCGAGGGTTTCTAATGACTCGTGTTGTCGCTTAGTGAGGAGGGGGTAAGCATTGGTTTCGTTAGCTGATAGTCTGGTAAGCAGCACAAGTCGTTCGGTGTCGCTGCGCATGCGGCCGGATTTATCAGTTAAGCGCCAGACCTATCAAGGTCGGTCATTCTGGGTAGTCAAGGAACCAATTGGGCTGAATTATTATCGCTTTCATGACGAAGAATTCTCGATTCTCAATATGATGGACGGTCATACGAGCATGGATCGTATGAAGGAGGAATTCGAACGACAGTTTGCTCCACAGAAAGTAACATTTCAAGACCTGCAGCACTTTATCGGTCAACTTCATCGTAGCGGTTTGGTGATCTCGGATTCGCCCGGGCAAGGTCGCCAATTACGACATCGTCGAGACACCAAAAAACGCAAAGAATTGATGGGTAAGTTTACCAATGTCTTTGCCTTGCGGTGGCGTGGTATCGATCCTGAACGAATTTTGAATCGTTTGTATCCGTTTACAGGTTGGTTTTTTTCTTGGGTAACCGTTTGCTGTGTGTTGGCATTAGCTGCGTCAGCCTTGACATTAGTTGCCGTTCAGTTCGACATTTTTCAATCGAAGATGCCGACCTTTCATCAGTTTTTCGGCGCTCATAATTGGATCTATCTGGGAACATCCATGGCAGTTGTCAAAGTGCTCCATGAATTTGGACACGGCTTAACGTGCAAGAGGTATGGCGGGGAATGTCATGAAATGGGGTTCATGCTGTTAGTCTTTACCCCTGCCCTGTACTGCAATGTATCCGATTCTTGGATGTTACCCAATAAATGGCACCGTATTTTTATCGGTGCCGGCGGGATGTATGTCGAGATGTGCATCGCATCGATTTCGACGTTCGCATGGTGGTTCAGTCAACCTGGCCTACTTAATCAATTGGCCCTTAGTTTAATGTTTGTTTGTAGTGTGAGTACATTGATGTTTAACGGGAATCCATTGCTGCGTTTTGATGGATATTATATTCTCATGGACCTTATTGAGATTCCCAACTTGAGACAAAAAGCAACGGAAGTTTTGAAGCGATTTGTTGTCGGTGTGTGTTTAGGGATCGAACAGCCAGAGAGTCCGTTTTTGCCCAAACGCAATCATTTCTTTTTTGGACTCTATACTGTGGCCGCCGTGATTTATCGGTGGTTGATTGTATTCTCGATTTTTATGTTCTTGAATCAAGTGTTGGAGCCTTATGGCTTAAAGGTTTTAGGGCAGATGATGGGGGCAATGGGGGTTTTTGGGTTGGTTGTTCAGCCCGTTTGGCAAATGGGGAAATTCTTTTACACACCAGGAAGGATGCATAAAGTGAAGAAGCATCGATTGGCCGCTTCGGTCGGAGTTGTGGCAGCGTTTGTGGGCGCCATCTGTTTTATACCTTTTGAGTATCACATAGATTGCGCGGTACGATTAGTTCCTCGCGAGTATGCAGTAAGCGCTCAAACTGTAGGCCGTGGGGCAGATTTGGTAGCGCACCAAGTTGATTATTCACGGCGGCTGTCAGCAACTGTTTTTGCTCAAGCAAATGGTCGGCTTGTGGAAATGAATGTTGAGGCCGGAAGTTGGGTCGAAAAGGGGGACCTCATTGCGCGGATTGAAAATGAAGATATTCAAATACTGCTGATCAAATTGAAAAGTGCTTTAGCGGAAGCAGAGGCGCGGCAAACAATATTAAAGAAGCAGCGTGGTGTGGACCCACAGGCTCCGGAGGAGTTAGTCGAAGTTCGCGAGACGATCGAATCGCTGCGAAAGCAGTTGGAGAAACAAGAGATCAAGGCTGAGTTGTTATTGATAAAAGCACCGATTGCTGGGGTGGTGATTCCGGCGACTTTCAAGGCTTCTCAAGGGGGAGCGGGAATTTTACCGGGCTGGTCTGGGTATTTGCTTGATCGAAAGAACCTTGGTGCATTTATAGCACCGGAGGATGCCGTTTGTACGATTGCGACACCGCGAGACGATGAACTGGCCGCCGCCAAGGCAGGTCTAGGGGTCACCGCTGTCACCGCTGCTAAAGTACAGATGGATGCCGAGTTGGTCGTGGATCAAGCAGATATTGAGTTGATTAAAAGCGGTAACCTTGTGGAAATCTGCTTAGAGCTGGCACCAAATACACTTTATGAAACGGAAATTCGTGATATTTCATTTTCGACTTTGGTTGAGAGTCCGGCTAATCTGACAAGTCAATCGGGTGGGCAGTTAGGCACGGTGCTTGATTCATCAGGCCGAGCGAGACCCGTGAGCCCGAGTTATTATGCCCGCGCACCGATGGATGTTTCCGCGGCACTGTTGTACCAAGTTGACTTGCGAGGTCAGGCCAAAATTTATCCCAAACAGAAGCGGTCCTTGGGGTGGAGATTGTACCGTTATGCCGCTCGGACTTTTCACTTTCAGATGTAATTGGAAAATATCTTGCATCGCTGTTGAGCCTAACCGCGCTTTCGTGTTATAAACGTCGGAACATTGGAACAACTAAGATAAAATTTGATAGTCATTTTGGAGAAAATTGATGGCCGAAGACAAAGAGCAAGAAGAAACAAACGAAGTACCGGAAGACGAAGCGACAGGGATGACCGAAGGCGATACCACTGACGACGGGGCTAGTGACGACGGGGCTAGTGACGACGCTCCTGCGGAAGAACCGGCTGCGGCGCCTACTCAACAGCGAGTAGCAGTACAAGTTGATGATTCGGATGCGCTCTGCACCTACGCAAATTTCTGTCGTGTGACAGGATCACCCGAAGAATTGATTGTTGATTTTGCATTGAATCCTCAACCAATGGGCGTGCCAACAACGCCGATTCAAATCAAGCAACGCACGGTCATGAATTACTACACTGCTAAGCGACTGCTCGCAGCGCTGCAGATGTCAGTACAGCGTCATGAAGCTGTGTTCGGAGTTTTGGAAACTGACATTACTAAACGTGTTGCGAACAAATAGGCGCCGTTAAGTACTGCCACAATATAAACCGCAGTTGTTACGAGAGCTTCTCGAACAACTGCGGTTTTGCGTTGGCGGGGTTAGGGGACTTCGATATTTGACTGAAACTGTAAAAATTAACAGCCTCGGAGAGGTTAGTAGCGCGATTGCATTACATCGCTGCATAGTCAACGAGTCTTTGATCCATTTGTTGGACGCAACGTTTGATTCGATATTGGCACATGGAATCCTGGATTAATTGCGAGTCATAGGGCCACAGATTGCCAGTGTCATGTTGTTTGATGAGATCGGCGAGTTTGGCAGCCAGTTGTTCGGCAGAGCCATCGAAAAAGTGGCAACCGCGTTCTTGGCAGTGAGACAATTCCAGAACTTCCGGGTACGCTAATCGCTCAGGTAGCATGGGAAAACAGCCACACACGATAGACTCAACTGCAGTAATACCAAAGAACTCATGAATCGCCGTTGAAACAAAGATGTCGGTTTCGATAAGTGTGTCGAGGTATGCTTGGCGAGAGGGTTGATACCCCCAACGCTGAATGATGTCGGCGAATTCAGATTCTGCTTGGGCAAAGACGTTTGGGGAATCTTGAAATGATTCGCCGATTACACTTAGTCTAAAAATAGCCCCCTGCTCTCTCAGTAACCGGATGGCCTCGAAAAATGTCTCGGGATCTTTATCGAATTCCCAGCGAGCCGCCCAGCATAGAATTGGAATGTCATTTTGTTTGACGGCGGGGTTCAGCGGAACATCGATCGGCGGATAATGTATCTCGCTTTTAGGGGCAATGGAATCGATTTCTAGCAGTGGTTGATAATCGGGCATTCGTTGCAAGAAAGCTGGTAGATTCTCAATAAACGCATTTTGGTTGAACCGTGAATTCCACCAAACGTGGTCGGCGGCAAGGGCGGATGTGAAATTGGTAAACACAAAATGGTGATCCCATTCCCGTGGTGTCTGAGATGGATAGGTGAGTTGGTTTTCGTGAAAATACAGAACCGTGATTGCTTCAGAAAAAAATTGCGGTTGTAGCCCCTTGAGTTCTGCGAGATTGAGCATATCGGAGCAGAAAACGATATCCCATTTGTTGCCGGTTGTTCGCAATTGTTCGATTTGTGAAGCCGCGTGTATCGCCGCGTGACGCATCCGCCACTTCCAAGAGTGCGGCGGCAGTGTGATTGTATCCCAGGTATGTACGCTGTTGGCGATCCAGCCGTCTAGGAACGCTTGGTGGCTACCGCCGTAGTAGGGTTCAATGGCGAGAATGCGGAGTGTCATTTGCGAACGCGTAATAGCGGTTTAATGCGAGTGCCCATCACCATGGTCATGCTCAAACTCACCGGTGTATGGCGTGTCTTTAATGAGCACGGTCGTTCGTGCAGTGACACCATGACCGACCATTTCTAGCCGTTGCAGCAGAACTGCATCAGTAATTTGGAATTGGTTGTGCTCGGCGGCAGTTGGGTCAACGGATGGAATTTTAACGGTAACCGTTTCTTCTTTGAGTGTGGTTGTGATGGTGATGTTAGCTGCCGTGGTGGTTACGTCTGATTTGGCATGGTCATCAAGCAAGAAGAACGTCAGTTTGCCAGATTCATCATGCAGCCACTCGAGGTGGAAAGCTTCACCACCAAGTCCGATTAATGCCCCGTCGTGTGGTCCAGCTGCACTGTGGTCATGCCCGTGATCGTGGCCATCAGGGTTTTGGGTATTCGTAGCGGGAGCAGGTTCAACGGGCGCTGTTATCTCAGGGGAGCAGCCTATAAAGAAGGCAACAGCGGCAACTGTAAGTACGCTTATCGTTTTAGATTTCATGATGTTGGGCGCCCTTGAAAAGACAACTTAAAAGGGAGATTTGAATATGTTTATACCATGCAAAATGCTGGAAATCTATGAATAATCAAGTTTGCTGTTTTTCAGCGAAACTACAAATCCGCTGATTCAGGGAAACGCGAACACGATTTTCCGAATTCAACAGGCAATATATGGCACGACCTAAAAGTCGACCATATAACGGACGCCGAGTATTCCGTAGGATCCATTACGTGGTGTGCCGCTGGTGTTCTCGCCAGCGACAACTGAAGAGTCTGAAATGCGACCCTTCATATAGTTGATTTGGATGCGGGAACGGGATGACCACCAGTAGTTAAGTCCGATCGACAAGGAGTTGCCCACGCCGCCAAAAATGTCGTCGTCGGTAAAGTCGGCGTAAGAGTATCGAATCGCGACTTGCCAGGCGCCACCACGAGGGTCATCACCTTGGGCATCGGGTGAGAATGGATCAAATGGTAATGTTCTGCCGATCGTTCCGGTGTCTCGGTTCCAAGGGGTGTGTTCGCCGCTGAGCCAATAAGATGCTTGGATATGTCCTGCCTGGAATACGACACTTGGATCAGCTAGTCGGTGTACTTGGACAACCTGGTATTCACTTTGGATGTTTAAAGGGCCGAAGTTAAGCGCTCCTTCAATTCCCCAGAGTGCGTAGCGATCGGCACCGGCGATGCGACCGGTATTAAGCCAGCGACTCGAGGTTCGGGATTCCGGGCGTGTGCGGAACCTTGCTTGGTTGTTAGCTGCGTTTGGATCCGTATTGGCTACCGATCCCGAGACGCCCCAGTGACCGTAGTTGCGGCCATCAGACTGCTCGTCGTACCAGAATGTTTTTGCGAACCGACCGGCGAATTCTGCCTGGTACACTCCGTTTTCTGTCGTTGCAAAGATCTTACCAGAGTTCTGAACGTTTTCGCTCATGAAGGCGCCGTATCGCCAGTTGTAAACCCTGTCGTTGGAAACACCGTAGGATTGAATGCCGATGCGTCGAGCGTCTTCATTGAATGCTTCGACACCTAACGGTCGCTCTATGAGGGCGTTGTAACGGCTTGATGCCAATGTTGATAATCCGTAGGGACGTTTCTGTTGTCCCAGGATGAGAGTGTTAAGAATGGGGAGCCCGTTGATTCCGATGTAGGC
>DTSG01000408.1 GCA_012965455.1 Planctomycetaceae bacterium
GACGGTGCGCGAGGCAGCGTTAAGTTTCTGGGGTAAGGCCGTCAGTGTAAGGACGGACCGATATAGGTTGATTACATCCAAAGTGGACGGGCACTACGGCGATTACGAGTTGTTTGATGAAACAACGGGTTTTGATCCAGTACGTAATCTGGCGGGTGAGAACATGACCGTCGTGCAAGAATTACTACGACATATTCCCGGTAAATAAGCTCAGCGGAAGTTCTCTGGGGACAGTACAGCGAACCGCTGACCATTTCACTTGCAGAGATTTGCTACAATCAACTTAGATTAGTCGCTACCAGGACAAAGGAATGATAAGGATGAAATCGATGATAAATTGCGTGCGTGCTAAGTGCCCTTGGTGTTTGTTCGTTTTTGTGTTTTTCGTGGGCTCGTTTATTCTCAGCGTCTGCTCCCAGACCACAGCGGCGGAATTAAAGAAACCGTACAACGTACTGTTCATAATCTCTGATGATCTTACCTATACTGCACTGTCCTGTTATGGAAACGACGTTTGTCACACTCCCAATATCGATGCAATAGCAGCTACGGGCACTCGCTTTACTAGAGCCTATTGCCAGGGCACGTATTGTGGACCATCCCGCGCGTCATTCATGTCTGGGTATTACCCGCATGCCACGGGTATGTTGGGTTACAAAACGCCGCGACCGGCCATTGGTGATCGAGCGATGTGGGCTGAACACTTCAAGAACAATGGTTTCTATACCGCTCGCGTTTCGAAAATATTCCATATGGGAGTACCGGGCGGGATCGAAGCGGGAACGGACGGCGCCGACGATCCGCGGTGTTGGACCGAGCGGTTTAATAGCCAAGGCCCTGAGTGGAAAGCCCCTGGGATGGGTTGGACCTTAGAGGGCAATCCAGACGGCAAGTTACCTGTAAAGGGTGGTAATACATTCGTTGTGGTGGAAGCTGATGGCGATGATCTTGTCCACTCCGACGGCCGTACGGCCGCCAAAGCGTGCGAGCTTATCGCGGCACATAAAGACGAACCATTTTTCTTGGGCGTCGGTTTTGTGCGGCCTCATGTTCCCTTCGTCGCGCCTAAAAAATATTACGAACCATTTCCCTATTCCAAGATGTTGTTGCCGGAAAAAGTACCCGGCGACTGGGATGATATACCGCCCGCGGGCATCAACTACAAAACCAGCAAGAATATGCAAATGAACGTTCCCAAACAACGCAAAGCAGTGGGCGGGTATTACGCATCGGTCGCCTATATGGATGCGCAAGTCGGTAAGGTGATGACCGCCTTAGAGAACGCCGGGATCGCCGATCGGACAATTGTCATTTTTACCAGCGACCATGGTTACCATCTAGGCGAACACGATTTCTGGGCCAAGGTGAGTTTGCACGAAGAATCGGTCCGAGTGCCGTTGATTATTAGCGTTCCCGGCAAGAAGCCGGCAATTTGCGATTCTTTCACTGAACTGCTCGATTTGTACCCCACTCTATCGAGCCTCTGTGGCTTAGAAGTGCCAAGCCGCCTACAGGGTAAGGATATTTCGGGAATGCTAAGTGACCCAACACTGCAAGTACGTAAAACCGCGTTTACGGTCAACGGCAGGGGCTTTTTGTTACGCGATCAAGATTGGGCGTACATACAATACGCGGAAGATGCATCGAAGGGAATTGAACTGTTCGATATGCATAAGGACCCGCTGCAGTACACCAACTTAGCCGGCGATCCAAAATACGCCAAAATCGTCACGGGATTCAAAGAACAGCTAAAGGTAAAACTCGCTGCCGTACGCAACAACGATCTGTAGGGGCATCCCCCTAGCGACAAACGGCAGAACAATTCGGTGCCGTGGCCAGCGTGGGTTCTAATTTCCCCTCACGCGGCAAGTTCAATTGGACATCATCACCCACCACCCTGACGTCGAATACCGTGATCGAATAATCCTCTTGTTGCATCGATTCGCCCGTCTCCAAACTGAAGGTCTTCTTGTGCAATGGACAAGCGATCTTGGCGATTCCATTTTCATCACCGAGAATACCTCGCGACAAAACGAATGAACGCTTGTGCGGACACATGTTCTGACAAGCATACCAGTGGTCACCCTCGGCGGACTGAAATACCGCCAACTGCACGTCACCGTACTTAACCACCGCTCCGGCATCTACGGGGAAATCCCAGGTCTTACCGACCGTCACCCAAGACATCTCATCTGGGATTTCAATGGACTCAACAATCGGTAACTCCAGCGGATTCTTTCGCCAATCGGCAGGACGATTTTGGTCCCGCTGAGTGATAATCTCAATCCCCAGTTCATTGTCGTCACTGTTGATAAATTGCTTGAACCACTTTCGCCTCTCGGGGTCATTCACCACCGTGGCCCACTCACATTGGTACGTGTCAATTAGATACTGCATCTGCTTTTCAAGCTCTGACGCAATTCCCAGCGAATCTTCAATCACGACTTTTTTCAAGTACTCGACCCCTCCATG
>DTSG01000409.1 GCA_012965455.1 Planctomycetaceae bacterium
TGCCAGTGGTTGATCTGTCAGTACGCCAATTGCGTAATCTTCAACTTCGCCAGCCAAGGCCGCACCATTGGGCCCGAGTCCGCGTTCGTAGCCATAGCGGAATCGAGCGTAGGTATCGCCCAGTTGCGCACCCGCCGGAATATTGAAAGTAAACGTGTTCGTACCGGCCACAACGTCGCCGTCTGTGATGATTTGCTCATCCGCATCAAACACGCCATCCGCATCAAAGTCGAGCCAGGCTTGGATCACGCCCCGCGAGACGTTTGAAGTACTGATTTCAATATCAACGCTGGCAGCCGCGTCAGCGACAAGCTGTGTGGTAAACGTCACGCCGTCTTCGTCGTCTGTATCGGAGTTATCATCGCCATCGGCAAAGGCACCGCTCTGAGCAGCAACTTCGGCATCAACGCCTGCACCCATAAAGAGTCCTGCGACAATCCCATGCGAGGCCTCGCCAGCAAGATCATAGGTATCTGGAGCATCACCATAGTCAATCACTGAATTATTACCAAAGTCGACGTCGATGTAGGGTAAACCTACGACAATCGTAATATCATGTTGGCCACTGGCAGGTGCGGTCAGAACGAAACCTGGGTCCAGCACTTCACGAATCGTCACCGAACCCGCTTCGTTGTAATCGATGCCGTAATTACCGTCTTCGTCGGTAATCGCCGCTGGTTCGCCGATATCAATTCGACTGTCATTATCCAGGTCAACATAAATGTAAACTCCGGCAATTCCCACTTCACCAGGATCCTGCACGCCGTTGGCATTCTCATCAGCAAATTTAGTACCAAAGATTCCTAAGGTTTGATCCGAGGGAACAAAGCCAAAATCAATTTCCGCGGTGGACTTACCCGTCACAACATAGACATCGTGTCCACCATCGTTAATGGGTCCATTTTCAACCTGGATAGGATCCGGCAGTGTTTGTCGGAAATTAACTCGCGGCAGTGCCTTAATCGAGAAGGGGCCACCGAGGTACAACTCAAATGAATAGAGACCCTCGGCGTCCGTGGATTGCCATGGCTCCAGTCGTTCATGGGTACCATTGTCATTCAAGTCCATATAGACCAGCGTGTCAGCCAGTGGTGATTCGGTGACCTGACGAACACCGTCACCGTCCGCATCAATAAATGCCGTGCCTGTAATATGAGCAGGCGTGGTGGGCAATTCATAGGAGGAATCAATAGGAACCGTTGTTGTCAGAGGACCGCCAAACGCACGGAAACCTATCCCGCGTCGGGCAAATGCACGCCACAGAGCGTCATGATTAACTCCCCCAGTGAGCGCCTGATCGGCTGCCAGAATTGCGTCGCGAGCATCCGTAAACGTGGGGTTCGACGTCGTATATTTCATCCCATCGATAAACAACTGCATTGCCAAATTATTAGCACCAGTAGTCAGGTCTAACAGATCAGGCCCAAGCATCGAAGTCGGCGTGGTAAATAGAGTTGCTGTTCCAGCTGCATTGGTACGTCCAACCGCGTGGTGTAGATCCTCATTAAAGGCAATTTCCATCGCTGATCCATCGCGAGCGCCGCCGTACTTAAAGATCAGTTCCCAAGTCATGTCGTACAACACCGCCGCCCAGATTTCACCAGCCTGATGAACCTCTGTATTAGCAATACCTGTTGAGGGATCATCCTCCGTGTTCCAATCTTCGAACGTCCGTCCACCAATAGCTTGATCATAGGAGTAAGGTTGCCGCCTTATCCCTGCAGGATCCCCATAATACCACTCGCCCAAGGTAATCGCATCGCCAGGATCAGATGTCGTTCGCATGCCCATAATCAGCGACAGGTAATCCCCCGCCCCTTCATGCATCGCGCCAATTTGGGAATCAGCAACCGATCCCTGCATCCACAAGGGGCCACCAATTAATCGCGCTAACAACGCATGACCGAATTCATGAACAACAACGCTATTATCCATACCGGAGTCACGGCCTGGCACGGTCAGATTACAAAAATTCAATTCCATATTCACGTCTTGACCATCAACATCCGCTGCAGCAGCCGGGGACGGAACAAACGCCACCGATGCGTTACAAATGACATCCGGGTCGTCCACATCCGCTAACATAGCATCACCCGGCAATCCCAATCCCGTATAGTTGGTTGCTTGGTAGTTACCCGCCGCCTCATCAAATCCGTAACGTGCTAGAATATCGTGGGTTTGATTCAGTGCCACAAACGTATTGGTCGTCGAGGACCGTTGGTTTTGTTCTATGGAATGCGTTAAATCCGGATTGAACTCATCCAAAAACTCTAATTCCGGACCTCCCTGGGCGCGATCACCCGTCGGGTTCGGCGGGCGGGCGTCAAGACCCCCGACCTGAACGAAAACGTTGTTCCCACGCGTATCTGTAAACTCTGGGCCGGCGATAGCATTGGTGTCATGCCACCCAAACGGCGATACCAATAAGTCCGCCGGATCTTCTATAATTTGCTGCGATCCTTGATCCAGAT
>DTSG01000410.1 GCA_012965455.1 Planctomycetaceae bacterium
TTTGAGCGTCGTCTGTCGTACTCATAGGATTTCTCGAGACTTCCTGTTTATTCATTTGTGCGTTGTGTGGATTGCCCGTACAGTTTAACTCTCTTACCAGGTTGTTTGTTTACTAGTTTTATTACCTGACCAGTACTATTTATATTCTGTTAGACACGTGTTAAACGACCACAATTGATATCGTCGAATTGACCTTCAGTTAGCCATAGTAAGTAGTTTATAATTGGTTTTGCTGACCTCTTGTATGTTAAAATTTGCGGGGTTGGGAAGAGAGGCGGTTCGTGTTAGGAAGAGTTGGTAAGGCAGGGTAAAGTAGGAAAGTAAGTAAGATGCATGCAGCCGCGTTATTACAGACTGGAATTGACTTTGCGAACGAGCAGGGGATTGAAGTCCGGTTAGAGTTGCTCGACGGCAGCGAATCAGGATTGTGCGTTTACGGCGGCAAAAAGTGCATCTTCTTGGATTTAGCTCAGAATTCGCTGGAGCAATTGTATGAACTAGGGGTTGCGATCATAAGAGACGCTGGCATTGGTGTGGTTGATTTGCCCTCTGAGTTGCAATCTGCATGGGGACGTTTGTAACCGCCAGTTACTACTTATCGGCCTTTATAGGCCGAGATCAGGTAGGCCTAGTATAGAGTTTTCGTTGTTGGCTGCTGGAGGGCTTGCCGAGGGAATTGTGGCTTCGGCCATGCGTTGTTGTAGGTCTTGCAGTATTGCTTGTTCAAGTGCAACATCTCGACCTTGGGGAATCCAACCTAGTCGAGTTTGTTTATTCCCATTTGCTTGTTGGGGTCTTGTATGCGATGCACTATGTCGTAGCGTTGCCCCGCCGATGGTGCTGTATTCGGGCCGCGGCAGATCTTCTAGAAGTTTATGCACAATGACTTCTATACGAAATCCATCACGGGAGGGTCGCACGTAAACTTCTGCTTGGCGTTGTATGGTTTGCAAGGTTGCATGGAGTTGATCAAAGCCTGCGACATTGTCTTTTCGCCAAGGTTCGAACATCGTGGCAGCGTCACTCGGAGCGGTCTTTAAGTACCCTTCGGTCAACGTATTGCCGACTAATTGAATTCGCTCTTCGCTTTGGATCGGAAAGTAATCTTCAACGGTATTGACGAGGATGGACCATAAAAAATCGCGATCTCGGATAGGAACAGTCATCGGATTTTCAATTTTTGGCGACTCTGCCGCCAGTCTTACTAACTCTTCTTCTCGTGGCGGTCCGTTATCGCCCCAATTCCAGACGCTGGTGCTAATACACCCACTTTGCAGTATCACGCAACAAAACAGCGCAACCAAACCGGCTGATAGAGGGGATACAATCTTTCGATTCATTCGATGCATGCGATTCAAGGCGAACGTGTAGCGGGAAATACCAGATTTAACTTACGGGAGTTTGTCAAATTCATCTGCGTGAAGCAAGAGGGAAAACGTATAATGGACATGCATGGTTTTTTGGGAACTTTTAGTTGCATCTATGCGTCTGATACTTTGATATATTCATCACTACGATATTTTGTGATTTGAGTGTTAAGAGGTAGTTAGCGGAGAAGTATCAGATAGAAGAAGTAACGAACAATATTGGAGAATACGATGCGAGCTTTAGTCAGTCTTGATCATGGAAAACAGTTGAAGACAGCAGTGTTTAGTTTGTTGTTTTTGTGTCTCCTGTTAGGAGAGTGCTTTGGCCAAGGCGCGTTAATTGACTTGCGTCGTCCGATTGCCCCACCGCTGCCGTCACCGATTGTGCAACCTTTACATTCATACTGTATCAAGTCCTTAGACGTGAACGTCAATTTGAACGGTCAGGTTGCACGCGTTCAGGTGTCGCAAGAATTCAAGAATACATCGAAGCGCACGATCGAAGCGAGTTTTGTTTTTCCGCTTCCATATGATGGAGCGATTGATCGATTGACGTTGCTTGTGGGTAATAAAGAATATGAGGCCAAGTTAATTGATCGCGATGAAGCGCGGCGTATATTCGAAGGTTATGTTCGTCGGAACCAAGATCCGGCGCTGTTGGAATGGATGGGTTCAGGGATGTTCAAGACGAGCGTATTTCCGATCCCACCTGGTGAAACTCGCAAAGTCACTATTCGGTATTCCCAAGTTTGCCGTCAGTTTCAGGGAATGACGGAATGGTTGTTCCCGCTGCGAATCGCTCGACACACCACAAAACCGATTGAGCAGTTGTCGGTACAGGTGTCTATTTCATCGTCACTGGCCATCAAGAGTGTCTACAGTCCTACGCATTCGATTGCTGTAAAAAAGCCATCGCCAAAGATAGCTCGCATTAGTTATGAACAGAAAAATGTAATCCCCAATTCGGATTTCCGTTTGTTCTATGACGTTGGTAAGCAATCGATTGGCACGAGTGTATTGAGTTACCGACCGGATGGGGATGAAGACGGTTATTTTATGATGCTGATTTCGCCAGATATTCAAGCGCAGCAGCGGGAGAACATTTCCAAAAATGTTGTGTTTGTCGTGGACCGCAGCGGCAGTATGACGGGACGTAAAATAGATCAAGCCAAGGAAGCATTGCGGTTTGTTATCAATAATTTAAATGATGGCGATCTGTTTAATATTGTGGCTTACGACTCTGAAATTGAAACGTTCGCACCCGAGTTACAACGTCAAAATAAATCTTCGCGAGATAAAGCATTAGGTTTTATTGAAAGTATTTTCGCTGGAGGTAGTACGAATATTGATGGTGCTTTGAATGCAGCGCTGGACATGTTGCAGGATGATGAAACACCGAATTATGTTGTATTTTTGACCGATGGCATTCCGACGGTGGGTGAAACAAATATTGCTCGTATTGTTGACAATGCTGCCAAGGCCAACTCAGTTCGTGCTCGAGTTTGTTGCTTCGGTGTGGGCTACGATGTCAACAGTTTGTTGTTGGATAAGTTAGCTCGCACAGGGTATGGACAATCCGTATATGTCCGTCCGGATGAGGACATCGAAGCTAAAGTTGCGGAATTCTATACTCGGATCGCTTCTCCCGTGCTGACAGACGTCAAGTTGCGAGTGGACGTTGACGGCGTAAAGATTGCACAGGGTAGTGTGGTGAATCGAGTTTATCCGCGTAACTTATATGATCTATTTGCGGGCGATCAACTAGTTTTAGTGGGTCGCTACAAACACGCTGGCAACGCCAAGGTTGTTTTGAGCGGTCGCGTGAATGGTGAGGTGCAACGGTTTGAATTCCCCGCAAAACTTGAACACAAATCTACCAGCAGCAATCAATCGTTTGTAGAAAAGTTATGGGCGGTGCGACGTATTGGTGAGATTATTGACAAAATTGACCTTGAAGGTCGTAACGATGAATTGCTCGATGAACTTGTGATGCTCTCTCGACGTCATGGAGTTCTCACACCCTATACTTCATTCTTGGCAGATGAAAACGGGGCCATTCGGGACGTAGCGCAATCGCGGCTAAGGGCAGCCACGGCTTTAAATGAATTAGTTACAGAAGAAGCTGGCCAAGCCGGATTTGCTCGGCGGCAAAACAAAGCCGCTTTCCAGAATGCTGGTGGTGGAAGATTGGGAGATACGAACGGTGATGGCCTGTTGCCAAGCCAGAGTGTTGATGCGGAAGGTGGAGTTGTTTTCCGCGACGCGGTGACCAATCGCGCGGTAAAAGTAAAGACGTTGAAGCAGGTGGGTGGCAAGTCATTCTTTTTAGAGGAAGGTCAATGGGTTGATTCGAATGCCTCCCAGGAGCAAGTTGAAACAGCACAAGATTTAACGCGATACAGTTCCAGCTACTTTGCGTTAGCAGCGAAACATGGCGCTGTGGTTGGTCGAATTCTAGCTTTGCCAGGAACCGTAATTGTTGTTATTGATGGTCAGGTATATCGGCTGATTGATGCCGAGTAGAGGTTACGGGATCCCGAGGGCAGTTTTCACCGCGGGGTTACAGCAGATTTTGAGGATCGACATCGACGACCCATTGGATGTCGATCGGTGGTTTTTGCTCTTCGTAGACGCGGGCGATTATATCTCGAATCGCAGTTATGTTGTCGCATAGCAGGAGCAAGTGGTATCGATATTTGTCACGAACTTTCGTGATTGGTGCGGGCGCTGGGCCAAGCATACGGATGTCGGAGGCGGGTGATTGATCGATGGCGGCTTGGCAGCACTGCGCCAAATGTTGAGCGTACTGCATGCTGGCCGTGTCATCAGCACCGCGGATGATCAACCGTATCATGCCGCAGTAGGGCGGGTACCCAAACTCTTCTCGTCCAGGCAGTTCCTGTTCGGCAAACAACGAATAGTCATGCTGGGTTGCTGCGACGATTGCCAGATGTTCGGGTGAGTATGTTTGCACCAGCACGCGCCCATCTTGATCTCCGCGGCCGGTTCGTCCAGCGACTTGCGTGACAAGTTGAAACGTCCTTTCACCAGCTCGGAAATCCGGAAAGTGCAGTGCTGTATCGGCGTTAATAACTCCCACTAAATGCACATTAGGAAAGTCGAGACCTTTGGCGATCATTTGCGTACCGACCAGAATTTCAACTTCACCGTCGCGAAACCGATCGAGTGCTTGTTCGTGTGCGTTGGGGCGTTGCATGGTGTCGGAGTCCATTCTCAGGACGGTGGTGCCAGGGAATTTATCGCGCACTTCTTCTTCGAGTTTTTGCGTACCTAGTCCCGCAAAGCGGATACTGTCACCACTACAACTTGGACAAACTTTGGGTGCTGGGATTTGGTAATCACAGTAATGGCACAACGCGCGTTCGTTTCGTTGGCCACTGATTCCGAAGCGGTGATGCGTTAGTGCAATTTCACATTGCGGGCATTGAACGACCTCGCCACAGGCAGGGCATTGGATACTGGTCGAGTAGCCCCGTCGGTTAAGCAATAAGATAACCTGACCAGCGCCGCGTAGCGTTTCCGTGATGGCACTTTGGAGTTGCCGACTGATGGATCCATAGCTTCCTTTGGATCGAGATTCATGCCGTAGGTCCACGGTGGCAACTCGTGGTAAGGGGCGCTGCAGCACTCGGTCAGGCAGGGAGACGAGTTTGTAATTTCCAATTTGTGCCTGATGCCACGATTCTAGTGCGGGTGTGGCTGAGCCGAGAATGAGTGGAATATTTTGTAGTTGTGCACGCTTGGCGGCGACGTCGCGAGCATGATAGCGGGGTACGGTTTCTTGTTTGAATGTTGTTTCGTGTTCTTCGTCGAGTACGATTAGTCCGAGGCGTGGGGCGGGTGCGAAGATTGCGCTGCGGGCGCCGACGATCACTTGTACTTCGCCTTGGGCAATTTGGTGCCAATGCCAATGACGTTCCGCATCGCTGAGATGACTGTGGAGCACGGCGACTTTATCAAACCGCGAGCGGAAGCGTTGACGTGTTTGCGGTGTTAGGGAAATTTCTGGCACGAGGACGATGGCTTGGCGACCGTAGCTAATGACTTCTTCGATCGCTTGAATATAGACTTCAGTTTTTCCGCTGCCAGTGACGCCGTGGACGAGTACGGTTTCATAGGAGTCGTTTTTTATGGCGGTCATGATGACTTGCAGCGATTGTTGTTGAGCGGGATTGAGCTGCAGGTTTTCTTCGCGGGGGAGGATCTCTTGTTGTACGTCCGTTTTTTGCACTCGTTTTTGTTCGGTGTGCACGATTCCTTTTTTGACCAGTGACTGAATTGGAGCTTGCGAACAGTGTACCCGTTTACAGATTTGATCCGCTGTTTGCCAAGCGTCATTGCCTCGTAGCAGTTCGACAATACGCTGTTGCTTGGAGGGAAGCTTGTCGGTTTGGATCATTTCCAGGCGAGGTTTGTTCAGCTTGAAGAATCGAACTTTGCGGGTTCCAGCGGCGGAGCGTACTCCGGCAGGCACAGCAGCTTCAAGGACTTGACCGTGTCGAGCGATATAATAGTCGGCCATCCACTTTGTTAGTTCGAGCATTTCAGCGGACAGCAGAGTGAAACCATCAATGACACTTGTGATGGGCTTGAGTTTGTAAGAGCGTCCTTTCTCGTGAGAGGCTGTGGCAGCTTGCTGGCCGGTGCCAGGGTGTTTAACAGCAACGCAATATCCAGTGACTTGGCGGTTTCCTCGACCAAGAGGTACTTGTACTCGCCGACCCGCTTTGACCGAATCTTGCAACTCGTTGGGGATGAGATAATCAAATGGGCCCCAGGGAATCTCGGCAAAGACAACGGTGGCGATCGAATGGTCTTTCAGTGCATCGCTAACCCAGGGAGCATCCACGGGAGACTCGTCGGGAACATCGTCGGGAAATAAGCCTGGTTGTCGCGGCATAGGGTATGATGAGTAAGTTAAATCATGTCGTTTGTGATTCGTAGGTTATTTATCGTACCACTTTTAGTGGTGGATTGATAAACTGGCTGTGAACAGCGGTTATCGTTTAGAGTCTTGGCGGGATTGCCAATCTGGTCGGGAGATGTAAATTTAATTTTAGGTTGTATTCGTTTATCTGAGGTGAAGTGTGCGGCGCATCGGGATTTTAGGTGGTAGCTTCGACCCTGTCCATTATGGGCATCTGTTATTGGCAGAGAGCTGTCAGGAACAGTGTGGTTTAGATGAGGTGTGGTTCGTGCCGGCGGCGATGAACCCTCATAAGCCTGCTGGAAGTAATGCTAGTGACAAGCAGCGGGTAGAGATGCTGCGGCTGGCGCTAGCAGGGCACAGTAAGTTTGGTATTTTGGAGATGGAGTTAGAGCGCGGGGGTGCGAGTTTTACAGTCGACACATTGGAGTTGTTGCACGAGCAATTTGTGGATCACGAGTTCTTTTTGTTGTTGGGTGCGGACTCTTTAGCGGATTTACCGGCGTGGAAAGATCCTCAACGGATTTGTGAATTAGCAGTTTTAAGTGTTGTTCGCCGTCTTGGTTGTGCGCCTGTCGATGTGGGTGTTTTAGCAGAAATTGTAACACCGGAGCAGTTGCAGCAGATTCGTATGTCGGAGGTTGAGATGCCGAGCATGGAACTAACAAGCACGGGAATTCGTAAGCGAGTGCGTGATTCTAAGAGTATCCGTTTTCGGACTCCGCGGGCTGTGGAGATATATATTGAAACGACAGGATTATATCGAGATGAATGAGGATTGGGCTGAGGAGGTTGGCAGTTATTGAAGCCTGCACCATCCACCTGTGTCTGTCCGCGAAAACGGAGTCGAGGAGGAGCGGGTAAACTCTCTTGAAATATTATCGAAATGGCATGTCTTATTTCTATTAAAACGGTGATGCTCTACAATAGCCATATAAAGAATAGGCACTTGGTCGAGAACCTAAGGTTAAGCAACCTTTGCGGGGAGTGAAGCGAGAATTCAATGCGGCAGCGTAACTGGAAACGAGTATTGGGTGAGACAAGTTTGGAGCGCAAATGTCGTTTGCTCTTCGGATTCTGGTTGACCCTACTTATTTCAGGTGCTTTTTGGGGAGTGGAAAAGGTTTCTTCAGATCTGATTTTACGTAACACTCGAACCACCGCTCGCGATGTAGTCGATGTTGCTCTAATGAAACCCCACTTCAGTTATTGGGAGACACGGGCTGACCAAAAAGAGTTTGCGGATACGGTCTTGAAGGAATTGTCTCTGAGCGACGGCCGTTACACGCATGAAATTATTGTCACCGACCTAGAAGCCAAACCTCGCGACATCAAGAATGTTCAGGTTGCCACAACACCTCGGGAAATCCGCATCATCGCCGAGTTGAAAGCGATGGTTGAGTCCGAACAAAAAAACGAAGTTAACGGGGAACTTGAGGCAGATTCTGAAAATGTTGCGGATGTAACGTTAACGGATTTACTGACGGTCACAGATGAATCCGAAGAGGATCGCCCGATCTTCAAAGAACGTGTGCTCAAGGAACTTAATGAGTATCAGTATTACGAGCCTGTCCGCTGGGGTACAACCTGCATCATTTGCCACAACACTCAAACTCCGGGCGTGGAAGGCAGTGGCGAGGGCGCCGCGATTGCAGGTAACCAACTTCCCTTTACCGTGATCAAGGTCAAGATTCCCTACGAGGAAACGCAGAACGCGATTCATAACGCCAGAGCGATCTTGATTGCGGTGGCGATTGTCACGGTGTTCGTGTCAATGATTGCTTTGTATATCATCATTCGATTGCTCGTTGTGAGACCATTGAATCACCTGCGAGATGTGAGTGATCGCATTAGTCGGGGCGATCTAAATCAGCGCGCTGATATTAATACGGACGACGAGTTTGAAGAATTGGGAACGTCGTTTAACCGCATGGTTCGTCACTTGACTGAAGCTCAACAAGCTTTAAAGCTGGTTAATGACAACTTAGATATCAAAGTGGATGAAATGGCTCAGCTGAATATGCAGTTGTATGACATGAATCGCATGAAGGATGAGTTCATGGCGAATATGAGCCATGAGTTACGGACTCCTCTTAACAGCATCATCGGTTTTTCCGAGATCTTGCAAGGCGTGCAAAGCCTAGATGATAAACAGACCCGATATGCGGAAAATATCCAACGCAGTGGCCGGATGTTGCTGGAGATGATCAACGAAATATTGGACTTAGCAAAAATCGAAGCGGGTAAGCTGGAAGTGAAACCAATTGATATGCTGTTGGGCGCAGTGGTGACTGCTCAATGTGATTTAGTACGTTCGTTGGTCGAAGAAAAAAATATTTCGCTGGAGGTGAAAGTTAAACTTAGCGACCGCCAAGTGACTCAAGACCAAGGCAAGATTCAGCAAATCTTAACGAACTTACTGTCCAATGCGATTAAGTTCACGCCCGAGGGTGGGCGAATTACAGTGACCGTTGCTGAGGCACCGATGGATGCGGATTGTTTTGAGATCCAAGTAGTTGATACGGGGATTGGCATTGCTGCAGAAGACCGTGATACGATTTTTGAAAAATTTCGCCAAGGGAATATCGTCAGTGGCCAAGATAGCCTTACTCGAGAATATGCCGGTACGGGATTGGGCTTGTCTATTGTTAAAGAACTCTGCCGTATACTTGGTGGCGAAGTGTCGGTGAAGAGTCAGCTAGGCATAGGTTCGACGTTCACGGTCTGGCTA